>JAUWZD010000013.1 GCA_030615505.1 Spirochaetales bacterium
GCAGAGTCACGTCCAGATGAGCTTACGGATAATACTGTAAAATGACGCCCGAAAAGTGGATGGGTTGGGTCTGTAACCTCGATTTCTGCTACATCGCGTACTTGTGGGTTATGGAATGGGGTATTAAGATCATAACTCGTATGGTAAGGTAGATCATCATCCCCAACGTCGATTGGCCCTTCAGCCTTACCATTCTCGTGTCGGGCAATAACCTCGCACAAGAATGCATGCCCCATGCTTAGTACGTATCTGAAAAGATCATTCTCAACACTGTATAGATCTTTCTTCAAAGCCGTTCCAGATACATACTCGTAAATCTCCTGTAAGATTTTTCGTTGCTTGACGTGCAACACCTCAACGTCATACATTTCCATAGCTGGCCCCTCCCAGTGCGCAAATGTTGTTGGTTTTATATGATGTTTGAACACTTTGGGGCCAGTTTCAATGTGCTCGTTGTCGATAATTCCCCTCTATATAAATACTTAGTTATCAACCGAAATTAGCCACGCTCAAATTGAAAATGAGAGCATGTTGGAATATGAGGAAGAAAAATTATCTCGAGGTAGATTTTTGCTTCAGTTTGTCGCCATCCTTGAGAATCTTTGAATTCTTACGTTACGTTCTTACTTTACTGTATTTAAATGGACAATCTTAACCTGCTACAGTAATATAGCTTTCTACTGAATTGTAATCTTGAAAGAGAAAGGAAAATATGGGGGTTATTTCTATCAAGTTAAAAAATAGGTTTTCACAAATTAAAAAGCAAAAAATTATACAAATCGATGATATTTATAAAGCTCATAAGAAAAGTGAAGAAGATATTAAAACCATAAAAACCCCAGATCAATTTTAAGAAGAGATGCACCCCTCTCATGCTATCTATGTTTCAACACAAAATCTAGTTTCATATTTAGCAGAAAATCTATCGCTATTACATGAATTAGAGGAATATCATAATATTGCTGGTCAAGCTGAAGATGAGTACATGCCAGGGTATCCGCCAATGAGTCCCCTTACAACTTCCTATTTTACTCACTGGGCTTTTTTTGATCTTAGGTTTGGCAAAGATCGAGAAACCATAGGTACATCTTTATTGGATATAGGTTCTGAAATTGGAATTCATAAAGGCTATATAGAGCTAATCAGATTATTACAGAAATCTCGAATAGGCCTCTACTCGCACCAAGGCTTAGAAGGCAAGAGTGTACTTCTTTATGAGATTTTTACAAAAAGGCAATATAGATGCCATGTAGGTTCAGGATATACGGGAAGAAAAAATGAAATATGGTTTGTTAGAGTCACTCCTCCTCCATTTGGATTAGATGACACAAATATTGTTATTATGACTCCGTATATCATGATCGAAACTTTAAAAGAGGATTGGGAGGACTATTTCAATAGTTTGCCACGAATTGGAATTGATCCTCCCTTCTTTGTAATAATCTGCAGAAGTTCTCCGTCGGAAGCTTCATCCCATTTGATTATACCCTGAATATTCTCATATTCATCATCAACCATGTCATCGTTTATAGTTTAAGTTTGTAATAATTTGCCGGATTGTAGTAGGTAATCCTGTCATTTTAAGGGATCCCACCTCGTACCCGTCCAATTGGATATGCGACCATCTAAGACGGTGATCATCTTGGAATTAAAGATAATCTGGCAAAACTACTTCAGATAAATCGCCCCGTTATAGTGGCCTTGAAATCAACCTGGAAATATCTGATAATCTATAAAGTCTAGGAGCATTACGATGCCTGAGCTAAATCAAGACGCCGAGAGTCCGTACATACTCAAGTTTGAATCGATGAGCTTCGGTATGATCCTGGATAGGGCGATTCACCTCTATGTTAAAAATATCGGTTTATTGGTCGGGATCATGGTTATCCCGCAAGCACTGATCTATCTAAACAGCCTGTTGTTCGGCGAAAGTATGACCAGTTTTTCCGGCCTTGGTATCTTATTGTACTTTCCCGTTTTCATGCTCCTCTATCTGCTGATCTTCGGAATCAGCAGCGGCGCCGTTACCGTAGCGGTCAGCAGCAGATACCTGGTCAAGGAGATAACAATAATCCGGGCCTATAAAGCCGCGTTTCGGAAGATAGGCACACTGATGGGAGCCTGGATCGTGGCCTGGATTTTTATTTTTTTAGGCTGTTTGGTCATCATCCCCGGGATTATGCTGATGATATCGTACAGCCTGATAACGCCCGCCGTAATGCTGGAGAGCCTGTCGGCCTCGCAGAGTCGTAAACGATCCAGGGAGCTTATAAAGGGATACCGTTGGCAGATCATTGGATTATTCCTGCTTTATTTTATTCTCTATTTTGCCCTCTACTATGGATTGATCTTTCTGGTTAGCTTATTTACAGAGGCTGTAGAAAATTTCTTCTCCAACACGTATATACACCAATTGATCAGTTGCGCAATGCAGATCGTTTCTGCACCGTTTCCGGCGATTATCATTATTCTAATCTATTACAATCAGCGCATTCGAAAAGAAGGCTTTGACCTTGTTCTTTTGGCTGAGGCCCTGGCTGAGGAATGAACGGAGGAAATTTTAAAATTCCACCGCCTCAGGAGATACAGCGAGTTACCGAGGAGGTTTTAAGTCGTCCTGAGTTTAATCAGCTCAGAGCTGCATCGGAACAAAAGGAAAGCTGGCTGGATCGATTCTTTGACTGGTTGGGCTCGCTGCGGCTCTTCGAGTCTGGACCCGTCGGCGCGTTCATAATTAAGCTCCTGATCACCGCGTTGCTTGTGGCTTTAGTCCTCTATCTCGTCCGGCTCTTGTTAACCGAGCCTCTCCGGCTTAAGCGTACTATTATAAAAGATAGTGTTAAAGCTTCGTCCGTCCAGGAACAATCGCCTTCCGGCAAAGACACGGGCAGCTCACTTCGCCAGGCGGAACAGGCACTGAATAGTGGAGACATTCGTTCGGCGATTAGGATCCTGTATCGAACCTTTATTAAGCTGCTTTCACAAAAAAGTTTCCTCAAATTGGAACGCTGGAAAACGAACCTGGCCTATTTAAAGGAATGCCCAAAGGATATCAAGCAGTACTCCTTATTACGAGAGATCACGCTTGCTTATAACAACATTGTGTATGCGCATCATCCGTATGAGAAGAAGAAAATAGCTCAGTTGCTCTCAGAACTAAAGATTTACGGCAAACAAGGATGACCAGAGTACAGAAGCAGAATTTCGTGATCACCACCTTAGCGATTCTTATTTTTATCTTGCTGTTCATCTATTTAAACCCTGCAAAACCGTCTAAAAGCTTTTTTTACGAAAAGACCTCAACGTTTTACACGGATGAAAGTGGGACCAGGGCAATCTTTTTAGTCCTGAAGGCTTTTCTCCCGTCTGTTAAGCGCTGGATGAAATCCCTGGAAGTCTTACCACCACCGGAGATGTACAATCCAAGTAGCCTTCTGATTATGGGGCCGAGCCTTGGGATCAAAGCAGCCGAAGCGGATTCCCTGGACAATTGGGTGAGAAGAGGTGGGCAGCTAATAATCGCCAGCCAGGACTCATGGTCCTGTATGCCCGGTGAGGATTCAGTTGAAGAAGAAACTACGTCGGCCGAAGGATCTTTCCGGCCGGTGGGCTACCTCTGTCGTCACGGTTTTTCATTTATTGCCAGAGAGGAGGAACTGGAGGAATACTCCGATGCGACCGGCAAGCTGCTTCTTAAAGGAAACGCCCTTCACAAGGGCGATTTTAAAGCCTTGTTCAATGGGAAGGCCGGCATAAAGGGTGGTGAAAAATGCCTCGGACTGGGACGAATCATCGTCATTACCGATAAACTGGTCTGGTCAAACCAACGCTTGTCGCAGAGCCGGAACGGAGCATGGTTGGTCTCGACTGTCCTCTCCTGGGGAAACGGTCGCCTTCTTATTGATGAGTTCCATCATGGTTTTCAGAAGACCAGGGGGGCTTTTTCCCTCATGCTCCATTTCTTTACGTCTTACTGGGGCTTTGCCTTTCTTCAATTAGCGGCGGCCGGGCTTCTTTTAATCTTTATCCGAGCTAAACGGTTCGGGAACGTTGTTGAGCTACTCCAGGAGAGTAGGAGAAATCCTCTAGGGCAAATAGAGTCGTTAGGAGCTTTATTGGAAGCGGCCAGGGCAAAAAACTTCGCTGTAAGAACCATTCATCAGCTTCTGCTCAAACGCCTCTGGCAGTCTCGATACGGCGCAATCCAGGCGAAGGGGCAGTCGAGCATTGAAAAAGCGGTCCTGAACCTTCGGTCATCGGCTACAGATATCTCTCATTACCTTTCCCTTGTACAACGCATCGAAAAAGGAGGCTCCCTCAAGGAGGAGGAATTCATACAAGCCGCGTGCTGGTCCGGGAAAATTGCAAAGGAGTACCGTTATGCAAGAAAGAGATTTAATTAAGGCTTTAGGTGTTGCTACCACCATAAAGGAGGAATTGAGCAAGGTTGTCATCGGTCAAGCAGAGATGATAGAGGAGCTTCTGACGGCATTTATCGCAGGGGGTCATGTCTTACTTGAAGGCGTCCCTGGCCTGGCAAAAACCCTGGTTGTACGCTGTCTCGCATCTGCACTGGATCTATCATACTCACGGATCCAATTTACCCCTGATCTCATGCCGGCAGATGTTACGGGCGTGAATGTCTTTGATAGTCAAAAGATGGAGTTTGTCTTTCGCCAGGGCCCAATTTTCGCAGATATTGTCCTGGGCGATGAAATCAACCGGGCACCGGCAAAAACCCAATCGGCCCTTTTGGAGGCCATGCAGGAGAAGCAGGTCACGATTGACGGAAGCAGTTACCAGCTTTCGAAATTATTCATGGTTGTGGGCACGCAGAATCCTATCGAATACGAAGGAACCTACCCCCTTCCTGAAGCCCAGCTCGATCGCTTTATCATGAAAATCCTGATCGATTATCCCCACAAAGACAATGAGCTGAGTATGCTTAAGAGCATGAATACGATCGGAGAGAAAGCCCATGCGCCTTATCATTTGATCGAAAAGAAGGTCAGCTCGGAGCAAATACGCACCTTACGCCGGCTGGTTCACGAGATTGAGACGGATCTGAGTGTATTGAACTATATTATCGAAATCGTACGGCAATCCCGCTCCTTTCCCAGCATGAGTTTTGGAGCCAGCCCAAGGGCAGCGGTGATGATGCTCCACGCCGCAAAGGCTCTTTCCTTACTGCGGGGTAACCCCTATGTCCGGCCGGACGAGGTCCAGGCGGTTGCCTTTCCGACTCTAAGGCACCGCCTGTGCTTGACGCCGGAGGCTCAAATCGAAGGACTTACTTCCGACGATTGTATCGATAATCTTTTAAAGCAGGTACCGGTTCCCAGATAAGGATGTTACCCACCAATCGACTAATCATATTGTTGGCCGTCGCTTCCCCCTTTTGGTTCCTGGTCGCAATACTGCCGGGAACCTGGGTGATTCCACTCATTTTTCTACTGATTCTCCTTTTCTTAAGCTTTTGGAATTACAGCCAAACCCCGGGCCCTAAACATCTTTCTATCAGCCGTTCGCTTCCCACTCGCTTTTCATTAGATTCAGAGCAAAACGTTATTCTATCAATCACGAATCACTCCTGTCAGAGGGTCCTCATGGAGGTGCGGGATGACCTTCCCGGCTCTCTCACTCTTTTATCCCGATTCGAGCCCTTCGTATTGAATCCCGGCAGCACAGTGGAGGTCCGCTACCGGGTTAAGCCGGTCAATAGAGGGCATACTCACTTTCGTACCGTACACTGTCGCCTTCGGCAGGGCTTAAGTCTCGTACAGCGTCAATTTTCGGTTAGGACTGAGTCGCAGGGAAAAGTGTACCCCCGCTTTTTGGGAGTGGACAAATACGACCTCCTGGCCCTGATTGACCAGCGTGAAGAGGGATTAAAAGCCCCAAGGATGGTAAGGGGACAGGGCTCGGATTTCGAGAGTCTTCGTCCTTATCTACCTGGCGAAGACCTTCGCCACATCGATTGGAAAATATCGGCAAAGCGGGGCTCCTTGATCAGCCGCAACCTTCAGGTCGAAAAGGGTCAGCAACTCACCATCCTTATCGATGCCGGACGCTTCATGCTGGAGCAAATCGGAGAACGCTCCCGTTTCGAGCACGCCCTGAACGCGGCCGTGATGCTCAGTTATGTCGCTCAGAAAAGGGGGGATTCCGTATCGTTGGTTTGCTTTTCCAACCGGATCGAATCGTTTTTACTCCCGATTAAAGGACAGCTCATTATGCCGCGGGTTCTGGAAACCCTATTCGACGTTCAGCCGCGAAACGTAGAGTCAGATTACTGGCATGTCTTTGCCCGGGTACTCTCCCGATTGAAGAAGCGGAGCCTCATTGTCCTGATAAGCGAAGTACTTGATCGTGCCGGCAGCTCCGGTTTAGTCAATAATTTGATCCGAACGGTACGCAAACATTTGATCCTCTGTGTAGTGTTGGTCGAAGAAAAAATCTATGCTGCTGCAGACCAGGTACCTTCAGATTTACATCAAAGCTACCTGAAAGCCGCGGCCAGCCATGTAATCCTGGAACGCTACATGGCTTTGGATGATATGCGCTCTAAAGGCATTATGGTGCTGGAAACCACGCCGGAGCATTTCAGTATTCAACTAATTCGCAGATACCTGGAGATTAGAAAGACGGACTTATTGTAATATGGAAGAACAAATAAAGATCGCCACGCCGGAGAATGTGGAACTAAATTTTGAGCTGGCAGGCCTCGGTTCCCGGTTTCTGGCTCTCTTAGTGGACACGATTATCTGGTTTCTTATAATGCTCCTTCTTTTATTTCTGTTCTCTTTCTCACTGGCGGGAAACTTCAGTTCCCTGGAAGCCTGGGAAACGGCCCTTTTTCTTTTTCTACTATTCCTCATTCGATGGGGATACTACATTTTTTTTGAAACCTACTTAAGAGGGCAAACTCCCGGAAAGAGGCTGCTGGGAATCCGGGTTGTGCGAGATAACGGTCTGCCGCTTAGCCTTTACCATTCCCTCATCCGGAACCTGCTGCGGGTTGCGGATATGCTGCCCCCACCAATTTATATTTTAGGCGGCATGAGTGTCATCTTAAGTAAAAAGGGGCAACGTCTCGGTGATATAGCCGCTGGAACCCTGGTGGTCCGGGAACGGTTTGGACCGGCGAAAGAGAAAAGCGCCGGCCTTGACTACGGCGCCAATTGGGTTACGAAGCTTGAGCGGGGACAATCGAAGTATATGCTTGTTTTGCCCAAAGGAAAGATCAACATCCGGCAAATTGCCTTGATCGAGGAGTACTTCAAAAGAAGACTCAGTTTGAAAGAAGAACAGCGGGATAAACTGGTCTGGCAGATCGCGCAGCCCATTTTGAAGCTCTTCGATCAGCGAGCAGATGACTGGGTGAACGCACCGGATCGCCTTAAGCGATGCGAAAAACTCTTGCAGGAAGTACTGACTCTGGCCAGGCAGTCCGCTGAGAGCGGTGCTGCCTACGAGCCAGTCGATCAGGATGTGCAGAAAAAGGCACACACCTGGAGTACTTTCACCGCCAGGATAAAAAAATTGCTCCGCACAGGAAAAAGAGGGCTAAAGAAGCTATCCTCCGCAGACATGAAGAGCCTCTTAGTAGATTACCGCCGCATTACAACCGATCTGGCCAGAGCTCAATCCATGAAGGCCGATCAAAGGACCTTAACGAAGCTCAATCGCATGGCTATTGGCGGTCACAATGTCCTTTACGGATACGTAAGAACCGGACTGCGATTTCAGAAGCTCAAGTGGTTCGGACTGTTTGCTCAGGTATTTCGAAATAATATCTGGGCGGTTTACTTTTCAGCCTTCTTGTTTTTCTGCGCCGCTGTGGTTAGCTGCATGGCCGTGCGCTGGAATCCGGAACTGGCTTATGAATTGGTCGGACCCGATTTCTACGAGTTCGAACCGGCAAGTGAGGAAAAATTGCACGATATTCCCAAGCTTGTACGACCTATAGCCGCCTCTTCTATTTTGACCAATAACCTGCAAGTGATTATTCTTGCCTTTGCCTTTGGGCTCACCGCCGGTTTAGGGACGATATATCTACTTATCTATAACGGAGTCCATCTGGGTTCGGTAATCGGCTGGATGAGCTGGAACGGAAATATTCGTGCTCTCTTGGGGTGGGTGATGCCCCATGGCGCCACTGAAATCTCAGCGATTATCATAGCCGGAGCGGCCGGGTTTCTCCTGGCTCGAGGCATCCTCATTCCAGGCCGATTGAAGCGATCGGCAGCCCTTAAAATGATGGCCAAAAAAGCCCTTGTCCTGGAGCTCGGTTGTATGGCCATGCTGGTGGTGGCCGGTCTGATTGAGGGTTTTGTCTCTCCCAGTGGAATCGGCTATGAATTGCGGATCCTTATCCTGGCAGTAAGTATCCTGCTTTGGGTTTTATACTTCTACGCTGCAGGTAAAAGCGAGTCTTTTTCAAAGGCGTAGGTCGCAGCCATATAACGTACAACGAGATAGACCGCTCCTGGGGAAAAGGCAAAGTAGATGTTTAAAATATTTACCTTAATTCTTATATCCTATATATTATCTTAATATTATCTTTTGAGGAGGACCTAAGTGAAACCGGAAGACAGATCAAAAATACAATCATTCATCAGTGATCTTCAGGGCCTAAAATCACGGGACCCGGAGGAATCGAAGTTCAAAGATTGGAAAGAAAAGGTGGAAAAGAAGCTTGAAGATGTGTTTAGCAAAAATTCGGATCCTATAATTCGTTTTAAGAGAATTAAATTTTTTAATTTTACAAGGGCCGGCAAACCGAAGGATGCCCCTTTAAGTGAAAGTGAACGCCGGGACTATGTTCAGGGGCTTGATGACGCTAGGAAACTGCTTCAGGGGTTCATTTAAGTATATTAATATTATAGGAGATATAGCCATGCGTAGTTTTTCAGGACGCGATATACTTTCGCTTAAGGGATTCGAGCGAGAAGAGTACTTTCGAGTATTCGAGGTCTGTGACAGGCTGGCACCGTGCGCTCGCGATCGCCGTAACTCGGATCTGCTGAAGGACAAGATCCTGGTGACGGCTTTCTATCAGCCAAGCACTCGCACTCGTTTAGCCACTGAGTCCGCAATGCACCGCCTTGGAGGGCATGTGAACGGTTTTTACGACGCTAAGATGACTCGTGCCGGGGATTTCTACCAGGAGTCGATAAAGGACACAGTCCATATGTTGGAATACTATGGTGATGTGATCGCCATGCGGCACTTCCAGCAGGGTGCGCCAGCCGAAGCTGCACGCTGGGCGAGTGTGCCGATCATCAACTGCGGCGATGGATGGGGCGAGCATCCCACCCAGGTTCTAACCGATATGTACACGATCCTCAAGGAGAAAGGCCGGCTGGATGGTCTTCATTTTCTGCTCATCGGTGATATGCGCATGCGTACAATGCACTCGGTGAGCTATGCCATGACACAGTTCGATATTGAGGCCACCTATATCTCCCCGCCGGAGATGTCCTTAAAGGAGGAGTTCAAGAAGGAGCTCCATGAACTCAATCTGCGCTACCGGGAGGTGGAGCACGTTGAGCAGGCGATCGCCGATGCCGATGTGATCTACATGGAGCCTGTGGTCCAGGCGGATTACACCAAGGGGCGTGATGAGCGCAAGGGTGAAGTGGGCTTAACTCCGGCCAACTACAAGGTTACAAGGGAATTGATGCGCAAGGCCAAACCAGATTCCATTATCCTGCACTCGCTCCCAAGGATGGACGAGCTGCCGGAAGAAGTCGACTATACACGCCATGCCCGATACTGGACTGAGGCTTTCAACGGTGTTGTCATGCGCATGGCATTGCTGGCGCTGGTGCTCGGCGCCATGGAGTAACCTGCTGCGAGGCGGTGATAAGACCCCTGGGCCGGCCCAAAGCCGCTTCAATCACAAGCATGAGGAGGGTACAGAACCATGCAAACTGGTCTGCGGGGACGTGATCTGATCGGCGACCTCGATTTTAGCCGGGAAGAGATCGAAACCATAATTGATGTGGCCTTTGATTTGAAGCGCAAGCGCGCCTTAGGAGAGCCGCATGCCTATCTGCGTGATAAGGTGCTGGCCATGCTGTTCTTCTTTGCCAGTACTCGCACCCGCGGTTCATTCGAAGCGGGCATGGCCCAGTTGGGCGGGCATGCGGCGTTCATTGAGTCGCGGACTACACAGATCTCTCACGGCGATACAGAGAAGGAAATGGGCGATATATTCGGCCGTTACTTTGACGGGATCGCTATCCGGCACGTGGACTGGGGTGTAGGTAACCGTTATATAAACCTGGTGGCCGAAGCGTCCCGGGTACCGGTCTTAAACATGCAGTGTGAGATCTACCATCCCTTCCAGATCCTGGCTGACCTGATGACCGTCATGGAAAAGAAGGGAGGCAATTTACGGGGCAGGAAGATGGTTGTCTCCTGGGCCTATGCTTCTTCATATCTTAAGCCTATCTCGGTGCCGCAGTCGCTTATCCTGCAGATGACGCGCTTTGGCCTGGATATCGTGCTCGCACACCCGCCGGAATTCAAGCTTACACCCGAGATCATGGACCAGGCCAGGGACCAGGCGCGAAAGGAAGGAGGCGGCTTCGAGGTGATGGATGATATGGAGGCGGCTTTTAAAGGTGCGGATATAGTATACGCTAAATCCTGGGGACCGCTCCTGACCACCACTGACAGCGACGAAGGCAAGCGTATTCAGGATAAATACAAGGATTGGATTACAGACGAGCGCAAGATGAAGTTGGCCAGAGAAGATGCGATCTATATGCACCCTTTGCCGGCAGACCGCAACATTGAGGTTACCGATGAGGTGATCGACGGCCCTAACAGTGTGGTTTTTGATGAGGCAGAGAATCGCCTGCACGTCCAAAAAGCTGTCATGGCACTGACCATGTGTTAAAGTAGCGTTAAAGTCATCCTGCAAAATTACGGTCTATAAGGTAAAATCATTCGACCCCAGTATAGTTCTAATTCGTTAAGCCGCTCCCCGCGCAATTCGTCCACTAAAGCGCTGCAGCCTTCCCTAGAGTCGTATGTTCAATATTCTTAATATTCAGATTAGGCACATATTCTGTTACTAAGGACCTATAATCAGACTCTACACAGAGAAAACCTGGGTCAATATAGAAAACAGGCAGCAGAGTATGTATCTACTGCCCGCTGTTCAGCCGTTCGTCTTCGTAATGGTCTTACGAGCAGCGCATGTGCTGCCTATTGCGGGAAGATAATGCGTGAGGAGGGTGAAGAAATCGGCTGCTTCGAAGAGTCCAGAGATTCTTTTTGAAGAAATACTGTTTTTCATTAAAAAACTTGACAATAGCTTGAAAGCATTTAGAATAAGTTTCAGAAGACATTAAGTTAGTTTATTCTCTTCTAAAAATCTAAAAAAGGAGGTGATGAAAGCATAACGGTTCAAACTTAAAACAATAAAGTTCATTTATTAAGGAGGAAGGTATGGAAACTTTTCAAATTGTTGCGATCGTTTTCCTGATTATCTACTTCGTATTTGTCATCGGATTGAGCATATACAGGAGAATGGTAAAAACCGAGATTGATTACTTTCTGGCGGCCCGTAAATTTCCCGCATGGATTTTAGCAGTTTCCTATGCGGCATCGTGGTTCGGCGGGGCCTCGGCCATCATTTCTGCCGATAAAGCATACTCGGGCGGCTTGAGTGCTTACTTTGTAATGGGTGGGCCTACGATCGTTTCAGGTATTATTCTGCTGTTCCTTGCACAGAAGGTTAGATTATTCGGTCCAATCTCCCAGCCCGAGATTACAGAGGCGAGATACAACAGAACTGCAAGAACTATTCAGGCAGTTATTATCTGGTGGTATATGATAACCTGGGCGGCATCGCAGATGATCGGCGCGGCAACATTTGTCGGTGGATTTTTTGGAATGGGCTATGCTGCTGCACTCTTTATCGTTGTGATTGTTGTATGGTTCTACTGCATGTTCGGAGGATTCAAGAGTGTTGTTACAACGGACTTAGGACAGTTTGCCTGGATCATCGTTGCAATGCTAATCGTCTTTGTTGCTGCTTTAGTCGGTTCCGGCGGATTCGGAAATGTTGCAAGAGTAGTCAGGCAGCAGGAAAAAGTTAATTTCTTCAACATTTTAGGCAATTTCAAATTCAGCTTGTTCTACATCATATCCTTTGTATTTGCCTGGACTATTTCAGCGGAGATCTGGCAGAGGTTCTCTGCAGCCAGGAACGTGGAAGAGGCGAAAAAGGCATCCAGGGGAGCGCTAATTATCAACATACCCCTTTACTGCTTTGCCGTGGTTATAGGAATGCTTGCAGTGGGAATGTTTGCACAAAAACCGGAAGGCCACATTATGGTAGCAATCATTAAAGGATATGTGCCTGCCGTTCTAGCCGGAATTGCTTTTGCAGGGCTTCTGGCAGCCCTTATGTCCACAATGGATACTGCCCTAAATACCGGAGCTTTGGTACTGACGGAAGATTTCTATCACAGAATCATCAACCCGAAAGCCAAGGAAAAACAGATAGTTATGTTTGCAAGAATCGCCGTAACAATTATGGCAGCCTGCGGGATCTTTGTCGCCTTAGCCATAAGAGACCTGCTGTGGGTCTTATGGATGGCCAGCGATATTTTAGCTGCAGGCGTTTTCTGGCCCCTGATCCTGGGAATGTATACAAAATGGGGTACGGCCCAGGGTGCTGTCGCCAGCATGTCATTGGGAAGCATTTACGTTTTGTGGCAATACCTGATTGATCTGGGTGTAAGGCTCCCCAGTATTATACCGACCTGGCCCGGAAGATCATGGCCCTTCTCCATATTCTGGGGAATTGTTGTAGGATTTGTAGTATTCACTGTTGTCAGTCTGTTGACTCGAACTGCTAAAGAAAAAGAGAAAGCAGATAACTTTTTCAAGAGCTTAAAGGAAAAAGAGGCTTAAGTCGAAGCTTAGATCACATTTAAAGCGCGCCCGGTGTGTAATACCTCTCTGTGTAACATGCCGGGTGCTTTTTTTATTTTTATGGGTAGAGCTCGGAGCAGGGCTTTCCTTTCTCTCCCCAGTTGCTCTTCGGCACATCTTTAATAACGACCCACACTGCTTCAGAAGGTACACCTAAAGCAGAAATTGTAGCCTTAGTGATTTCCTCAATCAGGACTTTTTTCTGCTCATCAGTCCTGCCTTTAAACATTTCTATTGAAATATAGGGCATGTTTTTCCTCCTTTAAGCGATAAGCCCAAAATCTAAACCAAGCTCTCTTAGAGTCTCTTTGCAGTCTTCCCAGAGCCTGATATATTCATCTTTCGGTCTGACACTCACAGGGTCATAGCATTCGTTAAAAGATTTACCGATAGGCGCATTAGGGATTTGCTTCTCGTAGCGATCTAAAAGGGCTTTAACGATCTTTCCTGCTTCTTTCCGCGTTATACCTTTCCTGGCAGTAACGTGACCGACCTCAGCATGGATCCTGGGCTCCATTCCGCTGCAGTGCAGGGGCTGCCTGTTCCTGGCCACCGCGCATGGGTTCAAATGCCATCCCGAAACAGTGGAAGTTACGGAGTGGGCAGCGAGCTCCCAGATTGCTGTCTCAGTGCAGGGACCTGCAGCAATAAAGGCGTTTGCGAATGTAACCAGATGGGTGTTTCGTGCAAGGGCCTGGCCTGCAAGTGATACGAGCCACAGCATATCTCGAGATGTATTGCATACATGATGAATATGAACAGGGAAGGCGTTATGGCGCGGTGCGCGGAAGGCCAAAATCCCAAGAATATGATGGGCCACAAGCAGGGCGGCTGTTGCAGCCGGTCCGCCGCCGTATCCACCCATCAGGGGCCCGTACAGCCCGCCGATTACGTACGGGCTGTGAATTAAGAATGCCACCTTCTTAAGCCTTTCGTAATCTACCTTGAGCTCTGCAACGGCAGCGACAAACAGGCCGTCTCCGGGAAGAACACCGAGCTCAGGCCTGGCCGCGGCGATTGTGGCATCCGTCCTCTCGGCGATTGACATGAAGTTATGGATAGGAATCTTCGGTCTTCCGGCCCACCGGGCGGCTTCACGCAGCTTGATTACATTCCAGATCCCTGCCTCCAGCTCAACGGGCGACCCGGAGGCTACAGCCATTCCCCTGTAGGTTGTAATCAGGGGACCGGAGAATGTATCTGCCATAGGCTCCTGGGCATAGCTTTGACAGATGGGGACAAAAAGCTCTTCGGTTACGGGAGTGCCCACAGCGGAAAAATTAACTATGGGATCCCTGGGATCCTCCACCTCTCTGTGCGGTGTCTCGACAATATCATTTCCGGAGCCGTAGATTACCCTGTCAGGGGCGGCGTCAAGGGCCTCCATAATTTCATCCTTTGTAAACTCGAGTACCTTGCCCGTATCCATGCAGTATATTCCGGTCTTTTCAAAAAGCTCTACGCCTGCTTCGAACATTCGATCTGCTAAAGCATCGTCAGCCGGAACGGGGTCTGAAGGCTCGTACTTAAGATCGTAATCAGAGACTACCTGGGCTGCCGCTTTACCGATTCCTCGGTCCCATTCCTTTACAGGTACGATTTTTCCTTTTTCTGCTCTTTCCAAAATATCCCAGAATCTGATCATTGTAACAACTCCTTAACTACATTTATGGCCTCTGCGGCGTTTTCTCCATATCCATCGGCCTCAATCTCTAAAGCCCATTCCGGCAGCACAGGGGCTCCACCGACTATCACTTTTACTTTTTTTCGAAGGTCGCGCTCTTTGAGTGCATTGATGACCCTCGGCATATGAACCATGGTGCTCGTCATCAAGGCTGACATGCCCACTATATCAGGCTCAAGCTCAATGACCCTATCTACAAAAGTAAGAACGGGCACATCATACCCAAGATCTACAATCTTATAGCCTAAGCTGCCTAACATTACTCCCACAATATTCTTGCCGATGTCATGGACATCTCCTTGAACGGTTCCGAGTATTATCAAACCCTTTTGAGCCTCACTTTTTTCGGATGCAAGATAGGGCTTAAGAATCTCAACCCCTGCGCTCATGGCATCTGCGGCATTCATCATTTCAGGGAGAAAGATCTCTAAGGACCCGAACTTCCTCCCTATCTCCTCCATGGCAGGACGAAGGCCGTTTTCAAGAATCTCCATTGGAGCCAGGCCTTGATCCACGGCTGTCTTTACGAGTTCCTTTACCTTTTCAATTTCCCCTCTTTGAACCTCATCGCCTAAATTTTCGATGATATCGCTCACTCTTTACCTCCATACAGCTTAACAAGCTTTCTGTCTAAAATGATATGGATGAATAGCGTTGCCTTTGGCCGTATCGAAAGGTCTCTATTGTTGTCAATAGAGTACTTCCGGATTCAAGCTATACCACGGCCTCTTGCCATTCAGCACTCTGATTACCTCGTCCATACCCTGCATTTTAAGTCTTTCCAGAGTATCTTCTGCATACCAGGATGCATGCGGCGTTACGATCGCGTTACCGCAATTCAATAGAGGATTATCCTTGTCCGGCGGCTCCTTCTCAAGGACATCAAGACCTGCTCCGGCAATTATATTATTATTGAGGGCTTTATAAAGAGATTTTTCATCAATAACTTTGCCCCTGCAGGTATTGATGATTACAGCATCATTCTTCATTATTTGCAGCTCCTTGTCTCCGATCATATGATGGGTTTCATCTGTCAAGGGAACATGAAGGGTAATGAAATCTGATTCAGAAAGGAGATCGTTAAGTTCATAGCATCTTTTTACACCAAGGAGTTTAAAAATGTCATCGGCTATATAGGGGTCATATGCTAAAATATCTAAGTCGAATCCCTTTGCTTTCGGTACCACCGCGCGTCCAATTCTTCCAAGCCCGATTATTC
The DNA here is from genome assembly GCA_030615505.1 of Spirochaetales bacterium. Taxonomy (GTDB): domain Bacteria; phylum Spirochaetota; class Spirochaetia; order SZUA-6; family DRHE01; genus JAUWZD01. The sequence goes on from JAUWZD010000013.1 coordinate 15,861, forward strand.
CCAATTTTCTGTGTGTTATTTCATATAGCGGTTTGCTCACATTATAATCCCATCCGCCCCGGGATGTTTCCTCCATCAGAGTCTTTATTTTTCTGTAGGTCGAAAGAAGAAGTGCGAAGGCATGTATGGCTACTTGATTTGTACAATATGTCGGAACATTTGAAACGATAATGCCCTTTTCAGTGGCAGTTTCAACATCTATGAAATCGTATCCCACTTCTAAGGCGAGTACAATCTTACACTTCTGCATTGCTTCTATATGCTTTTTATTCAACTGTCTGTCTATAAGTATAAGGGCATCAGTATCCGCTATTTCTGAAATAAACTCTTTATCGTCAAAACTCTTAAAAGGAAATAAAACTGCTTCGGCTTCTTTTGCCTTTTCATGAAAAAACTCAAGATCGAAAAATTTTAAATAAACCCTGTCTCCCGCCGTTACAATTTTTTTCCCCATACTGTTATACCCCGTGTAGTGTTTTTCAGTGTAGTAAAAAAGTTTGTATGAATCAATGAAATAGCTTCGAATCTGTTAAAATATAAGGGCATGAGAGACAAGTACAAAGTTGTAATAGGCGGTCAGCTCCAGCGCATTGTTAGCCAGCGCCTCTCCCACACACAGAAACTACACCTACCTCTCATTGCAGTTTGGGCAAGATCCTCTCCACTTTCCTTTGCCGAATATTTACATTTTCGTAAAAGTGATAAGCCATCATACGAAGGGTTTTCCCGATATGTGCGATACGGTGGTTTCCCGGGCATCCATCATATGGAAATAAGGAATATATTCAAGTGGCTTACGTGCTATCCGACACCCATACTGTCAACCGGGAATTTTCTGTTTTGCAGAGTATCCCGGACAACTACCCCAAAGAAGGGGTGTGTGGGAAAGATGGGCTATGTTGTAAGATTTACCCCCGGGGACTGGAGGGAAAAGCATGCTGATAGCTCCGATACAGGCTCTTCCGGGTGCTATGGCGAGCCATCAGTTCAAGGAGGCTTTAACAGAAGCCTTTTTAGTGCAGTTTTTTAAGAACTTTCTCGAGATTTTCCTTCACATGCGATTGCTGAAGATTATAAGTTTTGCTATCATTAAAACAATTCAGGCAGCCATAAGCAATGTGCCATTATAGGGTATCGCCGGGAAAATCACCTGGAAAAGATCGCCCATTGAGCGACTGCATCCCTTCATCCACGAGCAGGGCTACAACCTGAGAGCAAAGCACCGGGAGATCTACCTGAGCAATCCCCGGCGGAGTTACCTTGACATGCATCAAAGATGAATTATTCAATAAAGGAGTCGGCAATGAACAGAAAAATAATCCTTCTTCTTGTCTTTTTGCTTTTATCAAATCTAATACGGGGAGGGGCGCTAACCCTGTCTGTAAGTGATTTCCCCGTAGAATCTGAGAACCCCTCTTATACCCACATCGGTAAGGGTATTTCACGCATGGTAGCGATCGAATTACGAAAATCGAAGAGTGTAAAACTCATAGAACGGGACGAGCTCAATAAAATTCTGGAAGAGCAGGAATTCAGTTTGTCCGATATAGCAAGCCAGGATAATCAGATTAAGATCGGAAAGCTTCTTGCTGCAGACTACCTGGTTCTGGGTGAGATTATCGACATGGTAAATACCCTGCTCATCACCGTGCGCCTGGTGGATACTACTTCCGGTGAGGTTATCTGGCAGGACAAATTGACGGAGAAGCTGCAGACCTACGACTACATCGGCTCTTACTTTGCAAAATTCATCCTGGAGGAGTTCGGCGCGCAGGCCGAAGAGAGCACTTTAGAGAAAATAGCCGTTAAGAAAGATAAGAGTGAAGAGGTCATAATAACTCTTTCCAAAGGAATCGATGCCTATGATAAGAAGGATATGGAGACGGCAAAGGCTGAATTGAAGAGTGCCAGAAAAGATGATCCGGAGAATGAGGTTGCCCGGTATTTTCTGAATAAGATCGTAACCAATACTGCCAGGTTTATGGTAATGGCAGAACCCTATATCTCTTATCAGAACCCTGCCTACCTCGGAATTATAGAGAAGGACAGATTGTTTTTGGGTTCCTCAGGTGCAGGTAATCATCTGCTTTATGTAATAACACATGGAGGAGGAGATCTCTATTATAAATATGCTGATGATGTTTATCTGTGCGAGTTCCCTTCAAGAGGTCGGGCCGGATACTATTTCCCGCTGTTTTCCAACTGGGGTATGGGAGTAGAAGCCTTTTTTTCCATGAATATCGACAAATTCACAGCAGACCCGGAAGCAGATGAAGCGGAATCCGGAAGGTATTTCGCAGGCGGCATTGTAAATGCCGGGGTTAAACTGAACAGGGCCTTTTCCCTGGGCCTGGGAATTTCTCTATTCAATGAGTCCAATACGGAATGGCAGCATGGTGAACCTGCTCCAGACGTGGTGGATAGAGCTGTTTTTGGGCTTACCCTCGGTTTCCTATACCGGAACCCAGATGAGACCTTAATCGTTGATTCGCGCCTCGGTTACAGCAACGGCACCTATGACGTTATAGATCCTCTGACCATCGATTTTGAAAAAGCGGCCCGACTTCCCCTTTTCTGGGAGAACTCAATCACACTTGCTTTTAACGGGAAACGCACATTCCTGGTAACAAAACAGTTGAATGATTTCTATCTTGATACAGATTCCTATTTTATCAGGTTATTGCCGCTGGTGGAGCATTATCTCTTTGAATGGTGGTCCGTGCGTGTCGGGGTTGAAGGATCGGTTACTAAGCTCGCTGGCAGTATAAAGCTCGGCTACGGAGTACTGGGCGGATTGACCTTTCGGATTCTTAAGGCAGGGATTGATATCGACTTCAATCTCACCCATAGGAAGAGGCCGTCGCGGGTGGTAGAAGGATACATGTATCCTGATTATATATTCATGTTGAATATCTCCAAGCAAGGTATTGCCCTTTCCAGGGACTAATAGGAAATACCCAGGGGCTGTGAGATTTACCTATCATAGAATAATTTACTGGAGTTCTTAAAAGACGTCTTGCTGCCAATAAGGAGGATTATTTTTTTGCCATAGCATGTAATATTCATATGCTTGATAGGCGCTATTAGACAGATAGCTTCCCGGGTAAAGGTATTTGCTGAGTTTCATTTTTCTCCTAAACTCAAATTAATACTCCATCATTATATAAAAATGAGCAAATTGTGCTTTTCTTAATTTTCTCAGGTTTAACAGTTAATAAGAATACTCCTATTAAGATAAATACGACCCCAAGCCACTGCAGGAGATGAAGCTTTTCAGTAAAGCATATTACACCGCCTAAAACGGGGATCATGATATAGTTCGCTGTGAAGGCTGGGATAATACGAATAGCTTTATCCCATTTATAGGAGAATTGAAGGATGAGCATGGAAACAATAGAAAGCAAAATCCAGATTAAGGCATAGATGTTGGTCAACATACCCCCAAACCAGGAAGACTCTGCCAGGAGGGAGCCGGTTCTGCCCAGGTTTAAGGCAGTGACTTTTTGGAAAAGTGGGATAAACCCACCCAAAGCCCCTGCGAAACCGCCAATAAGGATACCTATAAATCCATGATTTTTTCTTAAAATCAGCAGGGAGAGGATGTAAAAAACACTCACGGATGATAGGAGAATAAAGAGTATGGTGAGCTTTATCGCTTTCGGTTCCGGTTCTGCGGCAAGAGCCCCAATAAATGCTGCTCCTGAGAGGATAATCAAAATGCCCATGATTTCCCTTTTACCGATTTTTTCCTTCATGACAAAATTTGAAAATACAGCCAGAGAGGCAAGCCCGGTACCGGCCATGGCTCCTACAAGGGAAACACTTCCTATGGCCACGGCGCAGAGCACGATGAATATAGAACCTGTAGTAGATAGTGTTGCAAGGGTCCAAATGGTGAGGCCTTTGATCCTTTTACCAGGTAGTAAGCCGAGTCCGAATTTCTGTACGGCTTGAGATATATTGAGAATGGAATACCCGGCAAAGGCTAACAGGATGGAGATCAGTGCTTTAGCCATAATCCAGATGAATATACATGAATATTGGAGTTCCTGCAAGAAAGCTTAAGCATAACAAGGCTTGATTCAGTTGCCTCCTAAGTTGACTTAATTAAAAATTATCTATTTCTTTCCACATCCTGGAAGCCTCTCCGCAGGCATCTTTATACATTGATTTCACTTCAAAGGGAAAACCCCTGTTTTCATAGACGCAATTACCGTTGATAATAACCGTTTCAACTGCCTGGGAAGAAAGACCGAAGAGAAAGTGACCGCCTGTATTATCATTCATTAAGGGGGTTGGGTTCATATAGTCAAGGATTACTAAGTCCGCAGCAAAACCCTGTTCAATCCGGCCGAACTTTCTATCGAAATAAAGCTCCATTATTCTATTCCCGTTGTAGAGAAAGCTCATAAAATCTGAAGGAGCAAGTTTAAGACCCGCATCGTTGCTCTTGAAATAGCCGAATTTCGTTTCTTCAAACATATCCGATCCAATACCGTCGGTTCCGATTGCAACATTATTTAACTTCATGAGTTTTGAATTATAGCCCACATTATTGTTCATATTGGATTTCGGATTATGGACTAAAAATGAATTACTATCATTAAGGATCTCCACATCCTTATCGAGGATATGCACGCCGTGAATGATCAAGCTTTTCTCATTCAGCAGATTGTGCTTTTCAAGCCGCTTTACTGCCGACATTCCGTAATGATGATGGGAATAGGAGAGATCGTATTTATCTTCAACCACATGAATGTGAATCCCCCGCTCTGTTTCCTCTACAGCCTCTGACAGGTGCTTCAGGGATTCATCACTCAATGTAAAGGGGGCATGAGCTCCGACTGAGCCTTTAATCAGATCCGTTTCCTCGATTTTAATAAACTCAACATTTTCCTCGATCCCTTTATCCCTGTCTTTTAGCCCGTTTCTGTCCGTAACCTCATAACAGAGGATTCCTCTTAATCCGCACTTATTGAAGGCATTCTTCAAAATCTTTGATGATCCTCTAATGAATGAGGGAGATGCATTGTGGTCAATGACCGAAGTCGTTCCTGATTTGATTGCCTCTAAAGCAGCAATAAGCCCGCTGTAGTATAGAGAAGATTCATCTAAGGCCCTGTCAAGCCTCCACCAGAGGTTCTGCAGTATACCTACAAAATCATAGGAAGCTCCTATATTGGCCACGATTCCCCGGGCCAGGGCCGAATAGAAATGGTTGTGGGAACAGACATTCCCGGGTATGATATATTTGCCTTTCGCATCAATGATCTTATCCAGGCCTACGGCACTTAAATCTTGTTCCAGATCCTCACCCAATTTATTAATCCTTTCATCCCGGATAAAGATGTCCGTCTCCCCGCTGACCTTTTCCGGATAAAACTGTAAGATTCTTGCTCTCTTTATCAATAAATTCATGTCTCCCCCCTTAGGATAAAATTATATCAAAAGATAATCATAATGCCTTATAAGGCTGTCTGTAATAAGATACATGCCTATCATATCACTCATATCCAGGATATCCGAAGCGGAAAAGGAATAATTAATAAGCTTAAGAGACTCATCTACTGCCGGCAGGCTGAAGACAATATTAAGAGAATCTGATAAAAAAGAGATTTCTTTTTTCTGGTAATCTATGGCCAGATCATAGAGCAGTTTATTGATTCTGCAGCCAAAAATGCAACGGCTATCCTTACTGTATGATTTAAGATAGAAACCGGCATTGGCGCTGTTTTCAAACGTATTTTTTTCAGAAAAAAGAGTAATTTTATCCTCGTAGGGCTTACCGCTATGGGGGCAGAAGGTTTCACAGTTCCCGCATTCATTGCAGAAATCATCTACATGAAGAATCTGGGTGCTTTGATCTATTACAAAATCTTTTAGAGAATAGACTCTACCGTTATTTCCGGATACTTTCAAGCTTGCATCAAGTGAGCTTCCCTTAAAAACAGGGATGTTAATGCGTACGGGATTAAAGCTCAGAGCAATATTCGCCCTGTTGGGACAGGTTTCCACACATTTGTTGCAGATTTGGTGGCACTGCAAACATCTTTCGCTTTCTTTAACCGCACTTTGCTCATTTAAGGTTAGGATAACGGTCTCGAAGTTGTCTCTTTTATCCGGCGGCAGCTTTTCTACAGGGTTCAAAAAACAAACCTGACCGCGTTTAGCATAATCCTCCTTAAGCTTTTCTTCCGGAACCTTATTATAGAATGAGTCAAGGAGATAACTTTCTTTTTTTATCCTTTCTTTCTCTATAATAGAAGAAATTATCTTTTTTGCATCTGCAATGGCTTCTACAACCGTAGCAGGTCCTCTGACACAATCACCGGCAGCATACAGATCAGGGATATTTGTTTGACCTGTTCTACTGTCAACAAGAATTGTTTTATTATTGTTAAGCACTATTCCGTTTCGATTGAGAATATCAGTTTCAACTTCTTCACCTATAGCGGAAATGACAGTATCCGCATCAAGTATTACTTCACTGCCGCTTACAGGAATGGGACGGCGTCTTCCCGATTCATCGGTCTTGCCAAGCTTCATCTTTATACACTTAAGGCCTTTGATCTTTCCGTTTTCAGTAATAAGCTGCTCCGGTCCCAACAGCTCTTTAATCTCAATCCCTTCTTCAATACAGGCCTCTATCTCCTCTTTATCCGCAGGCATATTCTCCAGATCCCGTCTGTAGACGATATATACCGAGTCAGGATTAAATCTCACTGCAGCCCTGGCTGCGTCAACTGCGGAATTGCCGCCGCCTATAATCAGGAGCCTTTTACCGATAAAGGGCAGATCATCATTTTTTATCCTCTGCAAGAATTCAATACTGTCATAAAAGCCCATTTTGACATTATGGATGTCAAGACCCAGGTCTTTTGCCTTTTGCGAACCGGTTGTGATAATGATATAATCAAACCCTTCTCTTTTAAGCTTCCGGGCAGAGAATTCACTGCTGCATCCGGTTTTAATTATAACTCCAAGATCTTTTATGATAGAGATATCATGGTCAATTACCTCATCAGGCAGTCTGAATCTCGGAATCGTATAGCGAACCGTTCCACCCGGCTTATTTTCTTTTTCAAATATGCTTACATCAAAGCCTTCACGTACGAGAAAATAGGCGCTTGCCAGGCCTGCAGGACCACTTCCAAGCACAGCGACTTTTTTATTGACCTTTTTCGATTTAATCTCATCTTTTATTCTGCCAATAATTGCCTCATAATCTCCTCTACAGGCGGCGATTCTTTTAAGCTCTCTTATATGAACAGGGTTGTCGTAATCCCAGCGCACACATTTTACGGCACATGTATGGTCACAGATATAACCTGTAATATTGGGTAAGGGATTCTTTTTCAGGATTACCATCAGGGCATTTGAATAATCTTTCTTATTGATAAAATCAATATATTCGGGAATATCCTGATGAATGGGGCAATTGAACACGCATGGCGCTATGATGCAGTCCCAGAACCCAAGATCGGAATCAATCTTAATTGCTTCTCTCTTACTGATTTCTTTCTTATAGTATTTATCCTCGAGCGATTTTCGTGCCAGTTCTTTCAATTTACCAATCTTTAAATCTTCCTCTTTTAAAGGAGTTACGGAAGCTATGGATGAGCTGTTTTCCAGTTCCCCGGCTATATGATAAAATCTCATATATCCGCCCGGTTTTAATATATTTGTTGCAATAGTTACCGGGTAGATACCGCTCTCAAGGATCTCTTTTATGTTTAATATCGAAGCTCCCCCTGAAAAGGATATATTGAGCTTTCCTCCGAACTCTGATGCCAGTTTAAGGGCCAGATTAATCGTTATGGGGAATAAAGCCCTGCCGGACATATAGCGTTCTTTACCGGGTAATACTTTCGTTATATTTTTATTGGCCAGGGTATTGGAAAGCTTGATACCGAATTTCTTACCGTGCTTTTGAGCGAGTTCTTTCAGATTCTTAATTAAAGTTACCGCATCGTTGTATTGAAGATCATGTCCGAATGTATCTTCTTCTATTCTGATGTAATCGAATCCATTGTTTTTTAATATTTTCATGACCTCAGTTTTTCCAAGAAGTGTGGGATTCAATTTCACATAAGTGTTTAATCTCTTTTCTTTGATAAGATATTTCGCTATGCTCTCAATCTCATCCGGGGGACAGCCATGCATAGTAGAAATTGTGGCTGAATTACTCAGGCTCTCAGGAACATTAATAGAAGAAAATTCCGGGAATTGACCGTGTAGGATTTCTCGGTATTTATCGATTTCTTCTTTTCCATGTATAAGCCCATTGATAAAGGTGTCCATCCTCTCGTTCCGGATTCCTTTAAGATCGTATCCGACACTCATATTAAAAACGAAACCTGAATTATCTTTTGTATCCGACAGCTTAAGATAATCTTTTAATATATGAATAAGAATCCAGGACTTTACATACTCACTGCGGGAGTCCTGAAGTGAGAGTTCCTGTGACCATTCGGTGTTGTATCCCTCATCAAAGGCATCAATACAGGGTTTCTCAAAATCAAGGGCATCCATGATCTGTACTGTTTTCAGCTCAATAAAGCGGCAGCCTGTTAGATAGGCTGTTATTATATTTTGAGCAAGCTGCGTATGAGGGCCGGCGGCAGGTCCGAATGGTGTTTCTACTATGTATCCGAATATTGGAAAATTAAAGAAGGCTGAAGTTTTATTTTTTTGCTTGTAGAATTTATTTTCAGGAATTCCGAAAATCGCACCGTGTGTTTTATATTCTTTCAGTATCCAGTTAAGCAGCCTGTCGACCGGTAAAATTTTCATCTTATCTGACATCATAGCCTCCATTTATATCGTGGATTTGAAAGATCCGGACATTTAAAGCAGCAGGTCCGGTTGGTGATTCACAGGCTTAATTCTTTACTCTAATAGGGCGAGAAGTCAAGGGTTCTGGCTGACAAGAGTTGTTTTATTATAATATGATAGAGGTTACACTCATGAGTTTTGAAGGCTTTATAGTTCACTCCTTTTGCCAGACTGTGAAAAACAGTACCCGCATCTGCCTGATTGGAAGACTCAGTAATGGAGAGACCTTTGTTATTATTGAAGAGCGGGAGAGGCCGGGATTTTATATACGGGAATCCGATCGAAATGTTGTAAGCGGTTCTCAGGGACTTAAGGAAAGCATACTGGAGATATCCAATATGCATACCATGGATGGAGAGGAGTGCTTCAGAATATCATGTAAGACGACCAGGCAGGCTGAATACGCTAAAGGAATCCTTGAAAATATGGGAGTAAGGACCTACGAGGCGGATATACGCTTCTATGATCAATTTCTCATGTCCAAGAATATACACGGCTCCCTGAAAATCTCAGGTCCATTTCGAAAAGGCAATCATGTTGACAGGATCTTTATTAACCCGAGCATTCAAACATCAAACTGGCATCCTGAACTTTCAATTCTATCTGTTGATATTGAGACGAACCCGGTAACCATGGAAATCCTCGCCATCGGCTTAGTTTTCTCCTATCCCCGGGCAGATGAACGGATCGAAGAAGTGCTTTTTCAGGGCAGAGAGCTTGACGAGCCGGGTGTTAAGAGCTTTATTGATGAGAAGTCGCTGTTAGAAGCCTTCCGGGAGCGTGTGGCTGTGCTGGACCCGGATATCATTACGGGCTGGAATGTCATTGATTTTGATTTCAAGATCATTCACAGGCGCTTCGGTCACTACCACATTCCCATGAAAATCGGACGGAGTGATGAGCCTGCAGATTATCTTACGGGAACAAAGGTACGTTCAGGTGCAATGATTATACCCGGTCGTCAGATAATCGATGCGCTTCGCTTAGTTCGCGCCGGGCAGGTGCGCTTTGCGGATCACCGTCTGGAGACTGTGGCTAAGGAAGTGCTTGGAGAGGGAAAAGTGCGGGTTCAAAATACGGATGAGGCTAAGATCGAAGCGCTGATGAGAACCTATAAGGAAGACCCCATAACCTTCTGCAAGTACTGTCTAAGGGACTCAAATCTTGTACTCGAAATATTAGAAAAGACCGGTCTGTTTGACTTAACCTTGAGACGGACTCTACTAATCGGTATCGGGTTGAGCAGAGCATGGACGAGCATAGCCGCTTTTGATTTCATCTATATTGAGGCAATGCATAAGAGGGAGATGGCCGCCCCCACACTTGGGGTTGATGCTCCTCCCCTGGGTCATGCTCCCGGTGGAGCAATCATCAGCCCGCAATCCGGGCTGTACGATAATGTTTTAATTTTTGACTTTAAGAGTCTTTATCCATCAATAATAAGGACCTTTAACATAGATCCGGTCAGTTATGCGCTTGCGCTTCAGAGGGAATCGGGTAACACAGAAATCGATAAACTTATCCGGGCTCCTAATGGAGCATATTTTATCAGAAGCCCCGGAATCCTGCCTGAGCTTCTGAACAGATTCTTCGAAAGCCGTGATCTTGCAAAAAAACAGGGGGATATGGTTGCTTCCTATATGTATAAAATCATTATGAATTCCTTCTATGGAGTTCTTGGGGCTTCAGGCTGCAGGTTTGCCGCATCAGAACTGGCGGGAGCCATAACCAGTTTCGGCCAGCATATTCTCAACTGGTGCGGAGACTTGATTATAGAAGAGGGCTATTCCGTGATCTACGGCGATACGGATTCATTATTCGTGGTTTCAGGTTTGCGACCGGAAAGCTCCTATCAGGATATTAGGAAATGTGGTGAGCATATCTCTTCTTTAATAAACTCAAGATTAAGCAGGTATGTGCTTGATACCTGGAAGCTGGAATCTCAACTTGAGCTCGAATTCGAGACAATATACAGCCGCTTCTTCTTACCTCCCGTGCGGGGTGCAGTCTATAGCGATACCGATAAGGAGCAGATCAGAGGGCGTGCCAAGGGTTATGCAGGCCGAAGGCTTACCCCCGATACGATCGAAGGAACCGAAGCTGAAGTTGACATCAAAGGCATGGAGGCAGTCAGACGCGACTGGACGGATATTGCTAAAAGCATGCAGGTAATGCTTTTAGAGATGGTCTTTGATCGGAAGCCCATATCAGAAATTACAGGATATATCAAAGTATTGATTCGTGATCTCTATTCAGGAAAGCATGATAATCTATTGATATACAGAAAGGCTTTGAGGAAACCGGTTAGGGCCTACACCCTTTCTCTGCCCCCGCATGTAAAAGCCGCTAAATTGCTGGATAAGGAAGACCAGGGGGGTGTGATTGAGTACATCTGGACAGCAGATGGGCCGCAACCGGTGGGCAGAGTTACGGCAGTTATAGATTACGAGCATTATCTTAGGAGTCAGCTGCAGCCCATTGCAGGAACTTTTTCTGATGTCCTGGGCACGGATATTGAAGCTATTTTTAACAGGGATCAACAACTGCTGCTCTTCTAAAGGCGGGAAGCGCACAGGCGTTACTTCTTTTCTTTCCGGAAGGTCCCGACCGTGGGGAAAATGGTCCCTGCAGCAAGAATTATCATTTCGGATTTTACTGAGATTGTTGTTCCTAAAGTTGTATGGGAAAACATATTTCGAAATAGTCCTTCAGTACAGACGAATTACATTATTATTAATCAAGAAGAGAGATTAGGGGACGAAGTTCATCTAAGAAATTAATACAGAGAGAGTGTTGTTTTTCAACGTAGTCTCGATCAAATGATATGAGTGCTATGTAATCTCCTTCTCGGCGATCTTCGAATAACTGGTCATAGAACTTACCCCATTTTCGGTCCAGCAGCCCTGTTTTAATCAATTCCCTGTGGAAAATGGATCTAACACCGGAATGCTTTTTAAAAGAAAGCTTACGCTCTAAGAGAGCTGCACTCACTGCATAAAAGGCAGAATAATATACACGGTTAATAGCAAAGCTGTATGATCCAGCCTTTAATTCACGTCGTGCAGAAACCAGACTCTCTTCAGCTTTAGTCCACCAATAAGCAACTACTTCTTTACGCTGCTTCTCATTTTTTATAGTAGGATGCCCTCCTTAAGCACTTCATCTCGAAAAGGAAGAATAGAAACAGCCCCATTTTTCCATGAATCGATATCAACAACTAAAGTGCTTATATTTGTACTATACTTCAGATTTACTTCAAAAACTTCGTTAGTAATCTTGTTGTGGCGAGTTATACGTGTAAGACGCCACTTTGTGAGGATAAGAAGGTCTATATCAGATTCTTGATCTGCTTCGCCGCGTGCAACAGATCCATATAATATTATATCCTCAATAGGCAGTTCTTTATCTAACCTTTGTCGTAACTCCGTAAGAGCATGTTGCTCATTAGAATTAAGATTTATGCTTTTTATTCTTTTCATAGTTTATAATAATTGATCGTAAAATTTATATCACAGGCTATTAATATGATCAATCATCCTGCAAGAAGAAAAAATGCTATAAAGGGTCTTACTGAAGAAAAAGGGACTCAAGATGATGATATGGGGAGATATGCTCCAGCCGCTCTGGTGGTACAACTCACCAAAAGCAGAAATCCCTAAGGATATTGTTTTGCTTGACTTTGTCTGGTATTTCCGTCCTGATGAGGACACTGAAGACAGGCTTCTGGCAAGGGGTTTCAAAGTGATTATGGGCATGCTTTACACCTGCTTTTTCAGGATATGCAGGAAAAAGAGAGGTTGCAGGTTTATATCAGCTTATATACGAGTATGGCACAAGAGAAGAGGCAGAGATCGATCCTTAATGGAACATCGGGGAATGGAGCCGGAGATATGGGGAAGTGGCAAGATCGAGATCCTGCCGCCACAGGGGTTACTTTACTCACTACCGGGCAGATCCTTTCTGGGAAGGAAAAACCCCAGATAATAGAAACATCACTCTTTACGGATATGAGTGGATCAATCCGCATCCACATAAGAGCATTAAAAAGGAATAGCTTTTTTAGAATCTTAGCTCTTCCACAGTCCGTGCAGATTGCAGTACTCACGGGCAGAAACCTTATCTGCCTTAACGTAAAAATATGCAACAGGCTCATCTCCGGGCTTCAGGTACTGCTTGTAAGATTTCCCATCCGCTGCAAGCTCAATCCACTCGATGTAGTGTTTATCCAGCATGGGATGGATAGTGCTGCCCACGGTTACTTTGTATCCCTCATCGGTCTTCTCGATGATAGGAACATGCTTTTCTACCGCTGAATCAGCAGTCTTTTCATCGAAAAGATTCATAGGTTTGCCGCAGCATACCAATTCTCCTGCTCCGCCATGTAAAACTTCCACGATATTTCCGCACACTTCACATTTATAAACTTGAGTTTTTTTTGCCATCTTTACATCTCCTTATTTTAGCTGAATAATCCTCATTACCGGTTTTGGATTACCAGTTTTCAGCCAGAAGCTCAAAAAAGTCTTTTGGATGGGCACAGGCCGGACAAACCTCCGGAGCTTCTTGCCCCTCATGAATGTACCCGCAGTTCCTGCAGCGCCATACAACCTTTGTATCTTTCTTGAAAACCGTTCCTGCTTCAACATTGGCTAAAAGGCCGTTGTAGCGCTTCTCATGCTGCTTCTCTGCCGCAGCAATCGCCTCGAATACAGTTGCAATGTCATCAAAATCCTCATCTTTAGCGGTTTTAGCGAAGGAAGGATACATATCTGTCCATTCATAGTTTTCTCCTGCTGCACTATCTTTAAGGTTTTCTGCCGTACTCCCAATAATCCCTGCAGGAAAGGAGGCAGTTATCTCTACCTCACCTCCTTCAAGAAACTTGAACAGTCTCTCGGCATGCTCCTTTTCCTGGTTTGCCGTTTCTGTGAAAATATCAGAAATCTGCACAAACCCCTCTTTCTTTGCCTTGCTTGCAAAGTAGGTATACCTGTTCCGCGCCTGGGATTCACCGGCAAAGGCTTTAAGCAGGTTTTTCTCAGTCTCACTTCCCTTTAATCTCTTCATTTTTCGCTCCTTAAATCATTAATTTGCGGATTGTCAGAATCAAATTCCTCAACCCGTTTTTAAAAAAGCAATTACAGTATTTAATTTATATTTTATATATAAAATATAAACAACCGCTTTTAGTAATAATAACTATTATTATATATAATATGTAAACCATTAAAGGTCAAGGCAAAAAACTACTTTTTCGGTATTTTCTTAAATCACAACTCCCTTTAGCAGGTCCTCATAACTTAAATCGGGATGAATCCCCAAACGTGTAATACTGAAATCAAAGCGAACAGGATCTTCAGGATCAAAAAGCTTCAGTGATTCTGTAATATCCGTAGCGGCCTTTATATCAGACTGCTTCCTGGAAGTAAATCCAAGGATTCTGCTAATCCGCAGCATGTGAGTATCTACCGGCACAATAAGCATTTTTGCATGTATACCTTCCCATCCACCCGGATCGACCCGATCCTGCCGAACCATCCAACGCAGGAACAGGTTAAGCCTCTTGCAGGCGCTTTTCCTTGCAGGTAGTGGAAGGATTCCATTTCCTTCGCAATTCTCCGCCGTTATATTCTTGACAAATTCGTTCAAAGCAGGCAGCACATTTATATGCTCAAGCCTCATTCCTGAAAGAAAACAGTTGTTAAGTGACCCGTATTTTTCTAAACAGATTTTTATACCAAAGAGCAGATCCACAAGCTGTCCGCATGAATAGAAGCGGTACTTGAACTCCTTGAAGATGCTTTTCAAATCATCTTTCGTAATAGAAAGTATAGTTTCTCTGGGAGAAGGGAGTTTATTCAGGACTGACTTAACCGCCTTAAGTATGCTCTTAACCCTTCCAACAGCCAAAGATGAGGCGATAAGCCCCGCAATCTCCCTATCCCAAGGCTTCGGATAATTTTTGAGAAACTCCAGGGGATCAGGATGTACGTACTCATAGCTGTGATACCGCTTATAAATGGATTCAAGAATCTCACCTGCATCCGGTTCTGATATTTTCATTAGAGCTGTTTAATGTCTAATGTTCACCTGCCATACATTCCGTGCACAGTCCGTAATACTCTAAGTTGGCTCCTAAAATCTTTCTCGTTTTTAACCATGGATGATTCTTATCCGGTTCCGGAACCTCAATCTCAAAGGGCAAATCCTTAACAGACCCACATTTTACGCACCGGAAATGGCAGTGCGGCTGAGGATTCGGATCGAAGCGCTTCTGGCCGCTGCCATATTCAAGCTTTCGAATCACCCCACATTCTGACAGAAGATCAAGGTTGCGGTACACAGTGCCCAGGCTTATTCGGGGAAGAACCTTCCTTACCTCATGATACAATTCATCAGCGCCCGGATGATCCATATGTTTCTTGAGCTCTTCAAGAATAATGCGTCTCTGCTTTGTCTCTCTCAAGAAAGTACCTCTAGTTAAAAATAGTAACTATTATTAATATATAGCAAGAACAGTTGTATGTCAATAATGAGCAGAGTTAGTTTAATAATTTCCGCAGTTAAAGCTCTTTCATCAGGTCGGTATTATTCACTATAATCCCCTGCCGATTTCAATATAGAATAAAGCATAGTTTTAAGCATTTCAGGTGTCAAGGTAGGATATTTCTTCAGGGCTTCATAATCAAATCCGGGAAAGATAACTGCTTTACTTACCGGGCAGGGGACTTTAGAATGATTTAAGAGGAGAGAGATATGGATAAAGTAAGAAGAAGTAGGATATACCGGATACGCATGAAGACTACCATGAGATATTTAGGAGCAAGGATATCGGCTTGATCTCTATTATGAGGAAAAGGATGTAATATGAGAAGGAAATGGATTTTTATATTTTTTGCATTTTCCCTGTTCTTCAATATTCTTCAGACATATGCGCAGAATGATTCTCAAGCGCAGACCAGGCCCGAGCTCAGGAAGGGTATCATCACAAGCTTTTACGAGCTTCAAAGGAGGGGCTCAATCTTTATAAACAAGCAGTTAAAGATTTTAAGAAAGGGTTTTGATTTTAAAATCTTCTTGATTATCACATTTTTTTCTTTAGTATACGGTATATTGCATACCCTGGGACCCGGACACGGAAAACTGATCATGGCCTCATATTTCCTGCAGGGAAACGTTGTAAAATCCGATGCCCTTTCACTGGCTGTCATAATTTCTGTAATTCATTCCTCAACAGCAATAATACTTGCTGTTATGTTTAAAACCGTATTAATTTCCGTTAAAGGATTAGCAAGGATGAGGATCCAGAACGGTTTTACGCTTATTTCAGGACTTATCATCATAACCATAGGAGTTGTGTATCTTGTTAAAAGAATTAGAAAAAAGGAGCCCCCTGCTGCTAAGCAGAGTTACAATGCTGCTGCGAGTACGGATAAACGGTGGTTAAAGAACCTTGTTATTGGGTTCTCCGTAGGTATTGTTCCCTGCCCTCTGTCCCTTACCATTATGATGATTGCAATAGCATATAATATATTCTGGGTAGGAATCGCTTCGGTAATATCTCTGACCCTA
Source organism: Spirochaetales bacterium (assembly GCA_030615505.1). GTDB lineage: Bacteria > Spirochaetota > Spirochaetia > SZUA-6 > DRHE01 > JAUWZD01. The sequence continues at coordinate 32,268 of JAUWZD010000013.1, forward strand.
TCCATGGTATTTCTTCTATATATAATATCCATATATACATTAAAATCCCGACAGAAAATTGAGACTGTTAATGAAAAAAAACATGGGGCTTTAAAGCCTGTTACATCCATTTTAGGCTATACGGGAAATGCCTTAATCATCATGATTGGTCTTTTTCTTTCATACAAGGGCTACATTGCCTTTTTTTGAAAAGAGTTTCTTCTGAAGGTTGCCGTAAAGAAAAAACTGATTATATTTATACTTCTCCTTATCTTAGGAATCAATGCTTATTCACATCCTCATGTCTTTATAAATGCCTATGCCTCTTTTTTATTCGATTCCTCCGGCATGAGGGGCATAGAAATCAGATGGATATTCGATCCTGTATACAGCTCCCAGATAATTTTCGACTGTGATACGGATATGGATTTTCATTTTAATGAAGATGAAATTGCTGATGTATATGAGTTCTGTTTTATAAATTATGAACACTATGGGTTTTTCTGCTCGATTCAAACCGGCGGCAGTAAGCTAAAAGTAAAAGAGGTGAAAAATTTCTCTGCCCTGATCGATGAGGATGATGAAGTAGTTATTTACTCCTTCTTTATACCTCTTAAAATACCTTATTCATCAAACTTAATTAAGTTAAGAATCCGATTTGCCGACCCTACCTATTATACATGCTTTTTCTGCCCTCAGCAGGAGGTGGAAATCCTGGGATACAGGCTGAAAATAATGGACGGGAAAATCGATTATGGAGGAACGATCAGTTTTTCTTTTTAACTTAAATTATATCTCTTTTCCTTGACACGTAAGGAATTGGGGTTTAGCATTACCAATATTAATTTTTAATTATAAGGAGGGTGCAATGAAGAAGTTACTTTACCTGTTTTCAGCAGTTCTGCTGATCTTCGCAATAGGTTGTGCAACCACAACAGTCGAGATACCAGAAAAGGCCGAAGCAGTTGAGGCTGTCGCTGTAGAGGCGCCAATTCATTACCTGGTTGTACTGCATACTAATGACCATCACGGACATCCGGTAGCCTTTTATAATTATCCTGCCCAGGATGTCGGCGGGCTTCCTGCAAGAGCCACGCTGGTTAAATCCATAAGGGCTGAGAATCAAAATGTAATCGTGCTGGATGCAGGGGACTTAAATACCGGAAGGCCCGAATCGAATTTCTTCAAGGCAGAGCCGGATATTGTGGGATATAACAAGGTTGGCTACGATGCTTTGGCCTTCGGGAATCATGAATTCGACAATACCATGGAGATAACACAGAAGCAGATTTCGATGTCCGAATTCCCCTGGCTCTGCGCGAATGTAAAGAAAGAAAACGGCAAATATATGGATAATGTAAAGCCCTACATAATCAAAGAGTATGAGGGTTTTAAAGTTGCAGTATTCGGCCTTGTAACCAAAAGAACGGAAATAGTCGGAAATCCGGAGAATATTAAGGGTTTAATTTTTGAAGATGAAGTTGAAGCCTCAAAAGTTCTTGTGCCAAAATTAAAAAAAGAGGCGGATGTTGTAATTGCCCTGGTTCACATGGGAATTTATGATTCAACGGATCGAGGCTCAGAGAGATTAGCTGCCCAGGTTCCCGGCATTGATCTTATTGTAGACGGTCATACGCATACTAAGCTGGATGCTCCGGTTATGGTAAAGAATGTAGAATCGGGAATGGATGTCCCCATAATTCAGGCCTGGTGCTGGGGACTTGTGCTTGGAAGAATGGACCTATGGATCAAGAATAAAAAGATAATCGATTATAAATTTGAATCAATACCGGTCAATCTGAAAACCAGAGAGAAGAAGGCGGATGGTACAAGTGTTTATCATTTTATCGGCTCAGAAATAGCAATAGATGCAGGTCTGAAAGAGACTCTGCAGGTCTATGTCGATAAAGTAGATGCAATACTGAACGAAAAAATAGGCTATGCTGAAGATACATTCTTTAACACCGACGTTAGAAAACAGGAAACTGCTTTAGGGGATATGGTGTCTGATTCCATGTTATGGTACTCAAATAATATGGGTTTGGAAGTTGATTTTGCGATTCAAAACGGAGGCGGCATACGGACTGACCTGCCTGAAGGGGACATTCGAAAGAAACTGATCTATGAGATATTGCCATTTGATAATTCAATAATGGTTATGACATTAAAAGGCAGTGATGTTCAGGCGCTTTTTGATTTTATCGCTACAATCAAAAGAGGCGCCGGTGCATTCCCCCAGGTTTCAGAAGGCGTGAGTTATACGATAAATTATACTACAGGCAAGGTCGAAAACATCTTAATTGGCGGTAAGCCTATTGATCCAGGCAGAACCTATAGAATAGCTACGAACTCGTACATGGCTGCAGGGGGTGACGGATACAAGATATTCCACAGCGCCATAGAGAAATACGATTCATCTGTTTTCCAGAGAGATGCGTTTATAGACTATATTATTGAGATAGGAGGCAGCATCAAACCGGAGGTTCAGGAGAGAATCGAAATCATCGGAGGCGAAGAAGCCGGCCTGCCGCTGCTTAAAAAGGCAAGTTAATATATTAATCTGTAATCAGGCAAAATGATATCTTTTGCGGCTGTCATGTACAGACAGCCGCTTTTCCTATTACAAAATCTTCCATAGATTTTAGCGGATTTCTGTTTTAAAGTGAGAAATTTATTTTAATGTGTATATTACTATAACAAGGGGAAAGAGTTCGTGCTTGCTTTGGCGATAATCCTGAACAGAGTAGGATATATATAGCTAGAGCGTAGTATGGTAGACTACATTTCGCGAATTGTCAGTTGTGAGAGAGGATAGTGTCGAGCATTAGCAGTAACCAGGGTCAATCTGTAAGTGATGGCAGTAGCAGCAATTATTATATCACATGTTCCCAAGGTAATCCCTTCTTGAGCATATCTATTCTTTAGCCCCCCAGCCAGTCGAGCAATTTCCTGGGTTACAGGGAAGTAATGGAGGCTTTGAATGAATTGGTCAGTCTTTTCCTCCTCGTGTTTTTTCATTCTGGTATAAATCTCTGTTATATTGATACAGCAGCAGCCTACCTGTTCACCGTCTTCCCCCAAGGCCTTTAAAAAGGAAGTAATTTCTTCTTTCCCCCTTAGATGATCAATTATCGCAGTAGTATCAAGGAGATATCCTGCCATTACTTCTTGTCCTTTGTTCCTTTAGCCAGTTATAGCTTCCGTTTTTTAGTTCCGGGTGATCCTCCCCACTCCAAGCCCCAGAGGTTTCCTCGATGGTTCTGAGAAATTTCAACCGTTCTATTTCTTTTTTCGCTACTTGAGTGATAAACCAGCTTCGTTTTCTTTTCCCTATTAGAGCATCAAAATCTGCTATAAGAGTTTCAGGGATTACCACATGGGTGCGTGTTTTATTGGCCATGCACCCTTGCTGAAAGAACACACGGTATTGCAATAACCGCCACTGATTATCACCTCTTAATCTGTTCATATCTTCTGCGCAACAGTATATTTACTATGTATTGTGAATGCGTCTATAATGGTATATATTTTTAAAGGGATTAGAGAATGAATAGGAGCAAGAAGTTTCGTAAGCATCTCAAGGCCTTTCTTTTAAGCCATCAGATAGGGGAGGATCCTAAGAAATACATTGCCAGGTTGACAAGGATTGCCAATACCGATCCCGATGAATGGGATGGAAAACTTCCTAAAATAAGCTTTAAACCTGACCTTAGTTACTGTAAGGTCGTTGAATCAGCCAAGAAGCGCCTAATTGTACCATGGTGGTGGTATGCTCAACAGAACGAGCCTGTTCCGTCTGTTGTGGAAGAGATTTACAATATGGTGGCTTTTGATTTTGTGCTTATGTTTCCTCAGGTTAACGCATGGATATATATAATCGTTGAACCGGAAGAGGATGTTATTGAGCTTCTCAAGATGCAGGATCATATGAAAGCCTTTATTTTGATCTCCCTGATCAATAAGAATTTCAATTTGAAACAGAGAGAGCTGAAGAGGCTGCATATGGGAAAGGTCATTAGATCCAATGATATACGGAAAATATTTACCTTTGTGGCTGTTAGATCAGAAAATCAGGCAAGTGAAAGTATTATTGGGGATATTCCACTGGTAACACGGGTTGTTGATAATACAAGTAACACAACAAGCTGGAGAATCATTGTTCCTCATGCTAAACAGCCATATGACTCTTTCAAAGAGTTAATCTCAGGGATGTGAAATCAGTGTATCTCGTTTAAATTATCTCTTAATCCTCAATCGCAAGCTGAATTCGCTTGTTTATCCTGCCTTTGCTCTTATACTCGGAAATCCGGATAGCGCCGACCTCCCGTGTATTGGCTACGTGGGTGCCTCCGTCTGCCTGAAGATCAAGACCCTCGATTTCTACGGTACGCACCTCTTTGATATTCTCCGGCAGAAGGTTTATCTTGGTGCGTATCAGATCCGGAATCTTGAAAGCTTTTTCTCTGGAGAGTATCTTCACCTTAACCGGACGCGCGGCAGAGACCTCCAGGTTCAGTTTCTCCTCAATCTCCCTTACCATCTCTTGGCGCAGGGTTTCAAATTCAAAATCCATGCGGCCCTTTAGAACGTCCATATTACCTCCTGTAACCTGGGCCCGGTAGTCACGCCAGACAACGCCGCAGAGAATATGGAAGGCCGTATGCGTCCTCATAAGCTTATATCTCCGCTCCCAGTCCAGCTTCCCGAAAACGGTATCTCCCTCCGCCGCCGGCTGACCTTCCAGCCAATGCCAGATCATATCCGCCTGGCGTTTCACCTTGACAACAGGAGTATGGTTAATCCATCCCAGGTCGTGAGGCTGTCCCCCGCCTCCAGGATAAAAGGCGGTTCTGTCCAGGGCAATTGCCCTCTCTTCCTGATTGATCGCCAGAACTTTAGCCTCAAATTCCTTTAGATATGCATCTGTATACGCAATTAATTCAGTCATTATTCTAGAGTAAACATCATGTCACGGGCTGTCAATGTGCTAATAATCCTTTAAAATCGTGTTTTTTGCCCACAGGGTGAAACCAACAACATTTTAGTCCATTGCGGCCGAAGGCCGCAATGTGAGAGATTCATTTTCTCTGCAGGAATTTTTCATATGCTGCAGGGAAGGAATCCCCATAGGTATAATCAAAGAGATTCTTCTCCATCAGTCCTGAGCATGTCTGAAATTCCATGATGGGATTCCTGATGGCAGATAGAATCTCATCATCTCCGCACTCCTTTGAAATAAGGTAGGCAAAGAAGCTTAAATTTGTCAGGGGCACATGCTCAAGCTTATGTTCATACACGTATCCGATACCGTCGAGAATCTGCTCAAAGGGACCCTTTGAGTAGTGGAGGATGTAGCTTAAGGGCATGCGGTCGGACATGATTTCTTCCCTGGTCAGAGCCCTGTAGATAAAATCCATTAAGGAATGATTTTCTTTATAAGACAGGAAGGAGCGTAGAATCATGACAAAAATATTTGTTTTCCGGTTATTCTTATGAAGAAGGGCGGGAATATCGTAGTTTATTATAAAATACTTCCCATATTTCTTAATAGTTTGTCCATGGATTCTGAAAAAGTCCTGGTCAGGCACCCAGAGACGGAAGAGCTGATCATAGGAAAGTTTGAGTTCTTCTAACGCATCAAAGGCGCCTATAACTTGAGCTTCATCAAAGGGAATGTGGAAGTGGTTTTCGAACCCCTCCTTCATTGTCGGAGTAAAGGCTTTCCTGCCCTGCTTGGCAAATCTGAGCTTTAAAGAGTAATGCTCTTCAATAGTATGCTGTTGAATGATAAAAGAGCCGGGAATATTGGCCATATAGGCAATATGTAAGCTCTGGCCCTGCGTGGGAAAATCTTTGATCGCCTTCAGGGTTGTGCTTTCCACCTTAACCCCATTTGATTCCGGACGCAGATAGATGAAAATATCCTGCACACCATGATCATGACATGGACCTTCATAAGGGATTAAAATTGCAGGCAGGGAATCTTGCATGTTACATATATAGTATGTTGAGGTTCATCAAAGCTGTCAACGATAATCTCTTAAGTTCATACTCAGCCGCTTACATCCTTTATATTTGACGAGAACTAAAGGACGGAATATCTTTATATGCAAGCCTTATGAATGAAGTGATCATGAACAATATCTCCTTTCACTATCCGGAGTCAGCAAATTATGTGATAGAGGATCTTTCCCTTTCTCTTCCCCGCGGCGTTGTCTCTTTAGTAGGACAGAATGGGTCCGGTAAAACAACTATCCTGCTTCTGGCGGCCGGGATTCTCCTGCCGACTTCAGGTAGGGTGTATCTTCAAGGGTTAGATACAGCGGATCTTCGCGTTGAGTCTGAGCGCCAGAGGTTTGTCTCATTTATCTATCAGAATATGGAGTTTGAGACCGGAGAGAGCATCGGAGATCTGCTTGAATATGTCTATGAGAATGGTTTTCATGAAAAGAAGGATGTAGATTTCATACCCACACTGATTCGTATATGTGAGCTTGAATCCGTGCTTCACAAAAAAACCCAGGAGGTCAGTAAAGGGGAATTGCAGCGGGCTATTATCGCCTTCAGCCTGCTGTATGGATCGCGAATATTAATGATGGATGAGCCCATATTCGCTTTAGAAGATTATCAAAAAAGAAGGGTTATGGATTTCTTAGTAGAGTATGTGAGGGAGAGAGATATAAGTCTCTACTACTCCGTTCATGAGCTGAATATCTCTGAGAGGTATTCTGATTATCTTCTTATCACTTCTAGAAAGGCACTTCCCAAACTCGGCTCTACAGGAGAGATGTTCAGCAAACAAAAAATTGAAGAGGCCTATGGGGTTCCTTTCGATTTACTTAAAAAGAAGGAGGCTCTCTATCGCCAGATTCTGTTTAAGATTAAACAGAATGGAAATAACTAGCAATTTCCCCAATTTTCTTGATTTTTTATCTATCTCCTGATATAAGTTTTACTATCAGTAGCTCATGAAAAATTTCTTAGGATATCGATGCTCCCTGTGCGGTGCTGAATACGGCCCGGATGAGGTCACCTATACATGCCCCAAAGACTCAGGCAACCTGGATGTGATCCTGGATACTGTACGTATTATCAGAGAGAAAAAGCCCCTTACAAATGAGAGATCTCTCTGGCGCTATCTTCCCCTTCTGCCGGTCTCAGATCCCGCATCTTTCGGAATGGGTACTCCTTTCCGCTCTGCAGGATATACTCCCATTTATCGTTGTACCGGGCTGGCAGAAGAGCTGGGTCTCAAGCAGCTCTGGATTAAAGATGAGAGCAGGAACCCCAGCGCTTCTTTTAAAGATAGGGCCAGCGCGGTGGTAATCGCCCGTGCCCGGGAAATAGGCGCCGAGATAGTGGTTACTGCATCTACCGGCAATGCAGGTGCGGCACAGGCATGTTTGGCGGCTGCTGTGGGCCAGAAGGCCGTGATCCTTTCTCCGCACAAGGCTCCTCCGGCAAAGATAGCTCAACTGATCGTTTTTCACGCCACTGTTATTTTGGTAGAGGGCAGCTATGACCAGGCGGTAGAACTATCTGAGCAGGCGGCTGCTGAGTTCGGCTGGTACTGCCGGAACTCAGGCTATAATCCATTCACAGCCGAAGGGAAAAAAACCGCTTCCTTTGAAATCTGGGAAGCCATACGGAACAGGGAGATTAAAATTGACTCCCCATTGTCACTATTTGTCTCCGTGGGAGATGGGAACATTATCTCCGGTCTGCATAAGGGGTTTAAGGATCTTAAAGACCTGGGATGGCTTACAAACATACCCCGCCTGTTCGGAGTGCAGGCGCAAGGATCAGCTGCCATCGCACGGGCATTTTCAGCCGGGAAGGAGACAATCAGCCCGGTGCGCGCAGACACTTTAGCGGACAGCATATCGGTAAACATGCCCGCAGACGGGGTAAGGGCAATGCGAGCCGCAAGGCAGACCGGAGGCGCCTATATCACTGTAAGGGATGAACAGATCCTGTCCGCGATCGCTGATCTGGGAAGAGCCGGAATCTTCGCCGAGCCTGCAGGGGCTGCGGCCTATGCAGGTCTGGTAAAGGCGGTACAGGATGGTGAAATAGATGAAGGCGACCCCGTACTTGTACTGAATACCGGAAGCGGATTGAAAGATATCAGGGCGGCCAGGCAATCTGTACCTGAAGCCCCGGTTATCGAGCCCACACTGTCAGCCTTAAAGAGTTACATTGTGAAAAAGCTTTAAAATTTCTTGAGCTTAGCGCTTAAATAATCATATGATAGGTTATATTTGTTTCTAAATCAGACAGGTGAAAGGAGTATCAAGCAGTAATGATCGATCTTAATATCGTAAATGAGCCTCTCAAGCGGAGCATTAGAAGAGCTCGGGAGCGTAATATTATTATCCCTACTTTCAAGCAGATGAAAAATCCCGATCTCATCCCTGGGAGGATAAAGAAGGAGCTTGCAGGCATAGGTTTATGGAGCATAGATGCGCGCAATCTGTTCCGCATTACCTGGAAGAATGAGCCGGTGGAATCCGGAGGCGGATTCGGCTTTGTGAATTACATTGAGTTTCCCCCCAGTTTAACAGGTGTTGAAGCGCGTATTATCGCCCCTGTGGGCAAGTGGTTTCCCACCGGTGCCCATAAGGTGGGCGCTACATTCGCATGCCTGGTACCCCGCCTGGTTACCGGTCAATTTGACCCAACCACCCAGAAAGCCGTATGGCCTTCCACAGGGAATTACTGCAGGGGAGGAGCCTATGACTCATCTTTATTAGCCTGCGAATCCATTGCCATTCTTCCGGAAGAAATGAGCCGGGAGAGATTTGAATGGCTCTCAAAGGTCGCGGGGCAAGTGATCAAGACTCCCGGAAGTGAGTCAAATGTTAAAGAGATTTTCGATAAGTGCTGGGAGCTTAAAAAAACCGGAGAGGATTTAATTATTTTCAATCAGTTTGACGAGTTCGGCAATTACCTGTGGCATTATGAGATTACAGGACATGCCATGGAGGAAGTTCTGGCTAAAGAGATGGGACCTTTAGACCGCTACTGCGGAGTGGTACTGACTACCGGGTCTGCAGGCACAATCGGGTGCGGTGATTATTTGAAACAGATTTTCCCCACCAGTAAGATTGCCGCCAGCGAAGCCCTGCAGTGCCCGACCCTGCTCTTAAACGGTTACGGCGCTCACCGCATCGAGGGAATCGGTGATAAGCATGTACCCTGGATTCACAATGTTAAGAACACGGACATGGTCATGGCCATAGATGATAATGCGGTGGTGAACCTTGCCCGGCTTTTTAATGAACCTGCAGGACGCTCATTCTTAATAAGTAAGGGAGTCCCCGCTGATTTAGTGGAGAATCTAGATCTGCTGGGTTTCTCCGGAATCGCAAACTTGCTTTCAGCCATTAAATTTGCCAGGTACTATGAGCTGGGCAGGCACGATGTAGTGCTTTCTATCCTGACTGATTCCATGGAGCTGTACGAGAGCCGGCTGAAGGAAATGCATGAGGAGTACGGCAAATATACGGATATCCATGCCTCGGCTCACTTTGCCCGCTACCTCCAGGGGGTCTCAACGGATAATCTTATAGAGCTAAGATATATCGAGCGCAGGCGCATCCACAATCTGAAGTACTACACCTGGGTAGAGCAGCAGGGTAAAACCTACGAGGAGATTATAGAACAGTGGTATGATCCCGATTACTGGACCAATATTCAGAAACAAGTACCTGAGATTGACGCCTTTATAGAGGAGTTCAATCGGCAGGTCGGACTGCCGGAATAATTAGAGCACGAGGCATTGAATGGCGGTAAGAATCGACTGCGTGATGCTCGCAGCAGGCATGTCATCGAGAATGAAAAAATGGAAGATGGCTCTTCCCTGTAAGGATGCCACTGTCATAGAGTGCAGTGTTCGCAATGCCCTGAATGTGTGCAGCCGTGTTATACTGGTAGCAGGGCATCGCGCCGGTGAGCTTGAGCAGCTATTTCAAGGCTGGAAAAGGGTCGAGTTGATTCTCAATCCTCGCTATAGAGAAGATATGTTTACTTCGGTAAAAATAGGGGCAGCACATGTTAAGACCAAGCGCTTTTTTTTAGCCCTTGGTGATATGCCCATGGTGGAACCCACTGTTTATCGCGCGCTTCTGAAATACACTTACGCTGAAGCTGTGATTCCCAAGTACCGGGGGAAAAAGGGACATCCGCTCCTCCTGGCTCAAGGTGTGGCTAAATATATTACTGAATTTAAAGAAAAAGGGAGCCTGCGGGATGTTCTGGCTCTATTTCCTACCCTGACCGTGCCGTTAGAGACGGATCATATCCTCTGCGATATAGATAATCAGGAGGATTACAAAATGTGGGTTAAAAAAGAGAATTAAGAGAAGACCTATAGAACGTTTATAGGCCTTAATGAGTATTTATAGAACAGATTTATGAATATTCTATAACTTTTATTTGACAGCCTGTCTGGGCGCATTTAATATATATCTGTACTAAAATGGTTAGAAATATTTTATCTTAACGTTAAGCCGGTGTTTTTTGATGATAGGAAATCAGATAGAACTGCCGGCTTAAATTATTCTGTGTTGAAGGAGGGCCTTTAAAATGATCAGGCCTTTTACCTATGTGAAACCGGCCACCATGGAAGAAGCGTTTGATGCACTCAAGGCGGATAATTCAAGGCCATTAGCAGGAGGAACGGATCTGCTCGTTGATATGCGGGGTGGCGCTATGAAACCCGATCTTTTAGTTGATATAAAGGGTCTTGACGAGCTTAATATTTTCTCCGTTGACTCCGGAAGGAGAGATGTAAAAATCGGGGCACGGATTACCCTTAACTTACTCATTGATAATAAAACAATAAGAGATCATTGTCCGGCAGTAGCTGAGGCAGCTTTTTCCATTGCCACCTACCAGCTCAGAAACAGAGCTACTTTAGTGGGAAATATTTGTAATTCATCTCCTGCAGCGGATATGGCGCCTCCGCTCTATGTGCTGGACGCGCAGGTCGTTATCGCATCTCCTTCTGAGGATTACGGGGAACGGACATTACCCATCTCAGAGTTCATGACCGGTGTGAAGAAGAATGCTCTGAAAAAAGGTGAGATGGTTATTAGGGTGGAGATACCTGAGCTTCCACGAGGGAAAACTGCCTTCATGAAGAAGCAGAGGATAAAGGGACACGATCTTGCACTGGTAAATTTGGCTGGCTTAGCGGATGCCGAGGCCGGTAAATTAAGAATCTGTATAGGCTCCTGCGCTTCAACTCCGCTGCTTCTTAAAGGCACGGACCAGCTTTTTAAAGAGACAAAGAATACGGAGAAGCTGGCCGAAAGAGCCGCAGATCTGGCAGTACATTCAATTTCCCCTATTGATGATGTAAGGTCATCAGGGGAATACAGGAAGGATATGGTGAAAGTCTTTGTTAAGAGGCTGATCCATCGGATCTGCTCTTAATGTTCGTGTCGGAGGTATGATTATGGATATTACAGTGAAGGTGAACGGCATTGAATACAGGGAAAATGTTCCGGCCAATATGACGCTTCTCCAGTTACTTAAGGATCGGCTGCAACTTACAGGAACAAAGGAAGGATGCGGGATCGGCGAATGCGGGGCATGCACGGTAATTATGGACGGAAAGGGCGTTGTCTCTTGTCTCATCTTAGCCGTAGAGGCAGATAGGTCCGAAATAAGAACCATAGAAGGGGAGGCCAGGGGGGAGGATCTCTCGGAGATTCAGAGAGCATTTATCGAATACGGGGGAACTCAGTGCGGATTCTGCACACCGGGCATGATCATGTCCGCCCGGGAGCTCCTGGAGAGGAATCCGAATCCATCCAGGGAGGAGATCGCAGAAGCAATCTCGGGCAATCTGTGCAGATGCACGGGCTATGAACCCATTATTCATGCCATAGAAGCGGTTGCCCGGAAGAAGGGATGAGGAGATTTTGTATGATTGAAACAAAGAGTGAATACACCTATGTGGGCAAGGGATATCCAAGAAAGGATGGCGTGGAGAAGGTCACGGGTACTGCTGTTTTTACACACGACCTGGTCATCCAGGGCATGCTCCATGCAAAAACTCTCATGTCTCCCTATGCCTATGCAAGGATAAAGAGCATAGATACTGAGGAAGCGGAACGGATACCGGGTGTCAGGGCTGTAGTTACAGGAAAAGAGCTAAACTATAAGGTTGGCTTATACGTACTGGACAAAGATATCCTGGCCAAGGATTACGCCCGCTACCAGGGTGAGCCCGTAGCCGCTGTAGCCGCAGATTCTGAGCTGATTGCTGAGGAGGCCTGTTCCAGAATAAAAGTAGAGTGGGAAGTATTGGACCCGGTACTCGATCCTCGAGAGGCGCTCGAGCCGGGCGCCCCATTGGTCCACCCTGATCTGGAGAATTACGGTTATATGAAGGGAGTATTTTCTCCCAGGGCCAAAACCAATATTCCCCACCATCAAAAGGTAAGAAAGGGCAATGTGGAGGAGGGATTCAAAAAGGCCGATTTGACTGTAAAGAACAGTTTCTATAATCCGCCCGTACAGCATGTGCCGATTGAAACCCATGTCAGCATCGCCCAGGCACAGCCGGACGGCAAGGCGATGATCTGGACATCCGCCCAGTCGCCCTATACTGTAAGAAACCTCTTTTCAGTATGTTTCGGAATTCCCCATGAGAATATTCGAGTCAAGGTCCCCTATGTCGGCGGAGGCTTCGGCGGAAAGGCGGGTATCCATCTCGAACCCCTGTGCTACGTACTGTCTAAAAAGTCGGGCGGTAGACCCGTGAAGCTGGCCATGACCCGTGAGGAAGAGTTTAATACCATGCCCTCAAGGCAGGGTCTTTATTCTGAATTCAAGACGGGGGTAACAAGGGATGGAAAGATTACCGCACTACAGGTCAAATACTACTGGGATGCCGGGGCCTATGCGGATTACGGGGTAAATATCGGCAGGGCGGCTGCCTACTCCGGGGCCGGCCCCTACGAGGTGGACAACTGCAAGATTGACTCCTACGTGGTTTACACAAACAAGGTATTCGGTACGGCTTACCGGGGTTTCGGCCATCTGGAACTCCTCTGGGGCGTTGAGCGGAATATGGATATCATAGCGAGGAAGCTCGGGATGGATCCGGTAGATTTCAGGATGAAGAATGTGCTTCTGCCCGGTGCCGCCACAATCACCGGAGAAAAGATCACTGAACATACGGGCAGGGTGGACAAATGTCTGGAAGCGGTTGCCATGGAAATTAAATGGAGCGGCTGTAAATCAGAAGAAAAAAGGAAGGAGGAGAAGAGGGCAGGCAAAGTTCGTGTCCGGGGAAAAGGGATCGCTCTCCTCCATAAGGCGCCCGCTATGCCTAGTTCCACCTCTACTGCAGTAATCCTCAAGTTCAATGAGAACGGATCGCTGGATCTGATGACCTCACTCATAGACTACGGCCAGGGAACATATACAGCTCTTAGCCAGATAGCAGCCGAAGAGCTTAAGATGCCTGTTGAGAAGATCAATATACCCTGGGACAGTGATACCTCCCTTACCCCTTATGACTGGCAGACAGTGGCGAGCAAGGGAGCCTTTTTATCGGGAAATGCGACCATTATAGCTGCACGGGATTGCATAAAACAGATCAAGGAAACAGCTTCCCGGGTACTGCGATGTTCGGCAGAAGATCTTGTCTGTGAGAACGAACGGGTGTACGTGCGCCACAAACCGGATGAATATCTGGAATATAAGGATCTGGCCTACGGTTATGTATACCCCAACGGCAATGCCATAGGTGGGCCGATTATTGGAAGGGGAAGGTATATGGCTCAGGGATTGACCAACCTGGATCCGGAAACGGGCCAGGGTCTTCCCGCTCTTAACTGGACCTATGGCGCCCATGCCATAGAGATTGAAGTGGATATCGAAACCGGTGAGATTGAGATTTTAAAAATTGCCTCTTCTTTTGATGTGGGCCAGGTGCTGAATAAGGATCTCATGCGCGGGCAGATAATCGGCGGTGTTATTCAGGGGCTTGGCAGCGCTGTGAGTGAGGAATTCCGCTTTTCCAAAGAGGGCAGGTTCTTAAACCCCACTCTTGTGGATTATAAGATTCTAACTTCTAAGGATATCCCTCATGAGATGACTCAGCATGTTGTTGAGACATCGCAAGAAGACGGGCCCTATGGAGCGAGAGGTGTTGCAGAGCATCCCATGCTGTCCGTCCCTTCTGCCCTGGGCAATGCCCTTTACGACGCCCTGGGCATTGATTATTTCAGGCTTCCTCTTAATTCTGAAAGGGTATATTTTGGGATAAAGAGCGGGAAGAAGGAATTTCACGACTGATCGTGAAATTTAATTTGGAAATAATTGTGCGAAAAATTATTGTTGAAAGAGATTCATACTATGACTCCGTATTTCTCATGCTTATAAATAGGGATGTTAAGAAGATACCGGGTATAGAGGATGCGGTTGTTTCCATGGGCACTGATGTAAATCTGGAGCTTTTAAATGAGATAGGCTTTTCTTCCCCGGACCTTGAAAGGGCAAGCCCTAACGATCTGATTATCGCCGTTCAAGGAGAGAGTGAAGAGGTTGTGGATAAAGCGCTCCATTCCGCCAGGGATCTATTGAGTCGTAAAAGGAACAGGGCTCAGGAAGAGGCTGAGTACCGTCCGTCCGGCTTAGATAATGCTTTAAAGATGGTTCCCGATGCCAATCTTATTATTATCTCAGTGCCCGGGCTCTATGCGGCTAAGGAGGCACAAAAAGCTTTAGAGAGAGGCCTTCATGTCATGCTTTTTTCAGATAATGTCAGTTTAGAAGATGAAATCGAGTTGAAAAAGCTGGCTTTAAAGCGAGGGCTGTTGATGATGGGCCCGGACTGCGGCACAGCCATAATTAACGGAAAGCCTCTCTGCTTTGCCAATGTGGTTAAACAGGGAAATATCGGCATTGTGGCTGCCTCAGGAACAGGTCTTCAGGAGCTTACCTGCAGCATTGATAAGCTCGGCAGCGGCATATCCCAGGGGATTGGAACAGGAGGAAGGGATTTGAAAGAAACACGTGTTGGGGGCATGATGATGCTGATGGGAATAGAAGCTTTGAGCAAGGATCCCAAGACTGAGGTTATTGTAGTAATTTCAAAGCCTCCGGCGGAAGAGGCGGCCGGCAAGGTCATTACCAAACTTAAAGATACTCAGAAGCCCTGTGTGGTCCACTTCATCGGTCTTGAAAGACATAAGGATTCCGGGAACTTGCGCTATGCAGGAAATTTAGAAGAGGCAGCGGGAATGGCCGCGGCTCTTTCTAAAGGAGAGGAGTATAGTGCCTGTGCCTTCACCATACCTGAAAAAGAGATAGATAGAATAGTGGAGAGGGAAACAACTGTCGTATCCCCTAAACAGAAATACCTGCGCGGCCTTTTTACCGGCGGCACCTTAGCCGACGAGGCCATGATCCTCTTTGATCGGGAAGTGGGTGCTGTATACTCCAACCATCAGACTAAGCCGGAGCTGGTTCTGAAAGACCCGCATGTCTCCCATGGACATACGATAGTTGATCTCGGCGATGATATGTTTACCATGGGAAGACCCCATCCCATGATCGATCCATCTACCCGGGAAGAGCGGATTATGAAGGAGATGGAGGATCCCGAGGTTGCCCTCTTTCTGCTGGATATAGTTTTGGGCTACGGCTCTCATGAGGATCCCGCGGGGGCCATTCTTGAGAGTCTCAAAACTGCCAAAAAGAGGGCGAAAGAGAGGGGAGGATACCTCTCCATTATTGCATCAATTACAGGCACTGAGAGTGATTTTCAGAATATGGAAGAACAGAAAAAAAAGCTGGAATCCATCGGCTGTGTGGTCATGCCTTCGAATTACCAGGCATCCATGCTGGCTCTTAAGATTATAAAAAAAGTGGCCTGAACATGGAAGTCAATAAGATTAACGAACTGTTTAAGCAGGATCTGCATGTTATTAATATGGGGCTTGAGTCCTTTGCAGAGAACCTGAAAGAGGAAGATGTGAAGGTCTTACAGATGAACTGGAAGCCCCCTGCAGGGGGAAGCAAAAAGCTCATATCTCTATTAAGGAGACATATTATGAAGGTTGATATGGGAAAAGCGAATCAGGAGGCGGCTTCCCGAATACTAAAGGGCAGGCCGACCTTAGTTGATATTTCAACTGCAGGAGAGGTCATTCCGGGCATGAAGAAGAACATGCTTCTTCACGCCGGTCCGCCGTTAAGGTGGGAAAGAATGTGCGGTCCCATGCGGGGAGCAGTGATAGGGGGACTTATTCTTGAGGGGCTGGCTGCCGGCCGGGAGGAGGCTGAAAGATTAGCTGCCTCAGGGGATATTGTTTTTGAGCCATGTCACCATCATGAGTCCGTGGGACCCATGGCCGGGGTCATTACATACAGCATGCCGGTCTGGGTTTTAGAGAACAGGACCTTCGGAAACCGGGCCTACTGTACCCTGAATGAGGGGCTGGGTAAAGTATTGCGGTACGGCGCTTTTTCGGATGAAGTCATTGCCAGGCTGAACTGGATAGCCGAAATTCTGGCCCCTATTTTAAGAAAAGCGCTTCAGAGGCATGGGGAGATCGATATGAAGAATCTGATCTCCCAGGCGCTTCAGATGGGGGATGAGGGACATAACCGGAACCGGGCCGGAACATCCCTGTTCATACGGGAGCTCGCTCCCCATCTGGTTATGCTCGATGAAGACAGAGAGAAGATTTCCAAAGTTTTAAGCTTCATGCATTCCAATGATCACTTCTTCTTAAACCTGTCCATGCCTTCATGCAAGTGTACCGTGGATGCAGCCGCCAATATCGAGGGCAGCTCAGTAATCGTGACTATGACCAGAAACGGAACAGATTTCGGGATTCGCATCTCCGGATTAGGGGATAGGTGGTTTACCGCCCCCGCCGCAATGGTAGATGGGCTCTATCTTCCCGGCTTTTCGTCTGAAGATGCGGCCCCGGATATTGGGGATTCCGTCATTACCGAGACTGCCGGAATCGGAGGATTTGCTATGGCTTCAGCTCCTGCCATCGTTAAGTTTGTGGGAGGCACTCCGAGGGACGCCATTAACTTCACTCAAGCAATGTATGAGATCTCAGTGACTGAGAACGACATCTATCAGATACCCTCTTTAGATTTCCGGGGAACACCCACGACAATCGACCTGGTCAAGGTGGTAGAGCTGGGCATCCTTCCCGCTATCAATACAGGAATTGCCCATAAGGAGCCTGGCATCGGAATGGTGGGCGCCGGATTGGTAAAACCCCCGGAGAAGTGTTTCCATGATGCCCTGGAAGCTTTTATGGAGAAATATGGAGATTAATTTAGGAGGAAAATATGAAATTTATCGATCTAACTATTCCATTCGGAATTGGCACTCCGCCCTGGCCGACCTACGAGCCGCTTCAGCTCAAGTATTTCAAGAGACTTGCGCCCAACGGCGCCAATGGCCAGGTATTGACACACTCCAATCACGTGGGAACCCACCTGGACGGGGAGATTCACTTCTACACCCCCGGTAAGGATATTGCATCCCTGGATATGGATTTCTTAGTTCATGAGGGTGTTGTGGTCGATCTCTCCGACTGCACATGCGATTATGATGTGTATACATCGAAGCAGGTTGAGGAGAGAGTGGAGGTAAGGGAAGGGGATATCCTCGTCATCCATACCGGTTATCACCACTATGGATGGGATCAGCCGACCGCTGATGAGATACGCTACATGGTCATGCATCCAGGTCCTGATCGGGAATTCGCCGAATGGGCAAAAAGGAAAAAGCTGCGCTGGATTGCCGTGGACTGCGGCAGTGCGGATCATCCCATGAATACGATCATAAGGAACTGGATGCCCCGGCAGGCCAAAGAAGCGGAAGCTTTCTTCCGGAAGAAGTTCGGAAAGAGCCTGACAGATTTTTTTACCGATGATAAGTATCAGCTCATGCACATCGAAATGTTCAGTCACGGCATCATTCATTTAGAGTGTGCAGGCGGCGATCTGGACCTTCTGCTCAATCAGCGTGTCACAATCGGATGTTTCCCCTGGAGATTTGTGGATGGTGAGTCCAGTATATGCAGGTTCGTAGCCATGGTTGATGATGAGCGCTATGAAGAAATGATGGCCAAGAAGAAAAAAGCAAAGCTTACCCGTTTCGGTGATGTTGCAGGTTCGCTCAACGGCTGGCTGCACGAAGAGGCTAAAAAGAGATAAGCAAGGAGTAAAAGCAGATGATTATTGATGAACTGGAAAAAAAGCTAAGGCCGCCTGAGATGGAGCTTCCGCCCTATCCCCCCAAGGTGATTACCCTGGCAAGCGGTGAGAAGATGGTTGTAAGGGAGGCTAAGCGGGAAGAAACCGGGGTTCTGCTCGGAACTATACACCCACTGATGGGTGTGCCCAAGGATTATTATGATATTGTGGCGGCCAGGATGTTTTCTGAGATTTTAGGCTGGTATCGCTACAGGGTGGCCAACGAATTTGTAATTGTCGGAGCGATTGACGGTGTGATCGCCGGTATTGTGACGAGCCGCTGTGTGGATGAGAATATCGGCATGAGCCTGCACACCTTGACCATAAAGAGGGGGCTGCGAATAGGGGCCCAGCTCTTTGCCGCCAAAATGGAGCATCATCTGGAGTACATCGGCGAGAAAGAGGTATGGATTGTGGCGGAGAGCCCTATAGGATTTAAAAGGTGGATGATCGAGTATGAGCTTGAAAGCGCTGAGGATAGATATCCCGAGATACGCCATGAGCTGGGCGGCGTGCCCACCTATGTCTTGACCAGGGAGCTCTACGATGCCGTTCGTGATCAGAAGGTAACGGGCACAAGACCCGTTGATCCTCAAGTCCTGGCTACGGCAGATAGACTGAAGGTGCCTGAAGAGTATCCACAGATACCGGGCTTTAAAAGGGAAAAATGATGAGAAAGATTACAATAGTAGGAATCGGTCATACGGTGTTCGGGAACTTAAGCGATTTCGATCTGGTTGATATCATGAGCTTTGCATCCGCAAATGCCCTGGATGATGCTGATATTCGCAAGGAGAGGAAGATAATTGAGCAGGTATTCGTATCCAACATGGGCGGGGGAATGATCAATCACCAGGCAGGCATCGCCTCTTCCCTGGTGAGCAGGATAGACCTGGAGCCGGCCATGGCGGAGCTGGTGGAGAATGGCCCGGCCAGCGGATCGAGCGCTTTAAAATGCGCATTTATGGCCATAGCAAGCGGCATGGTTGATGTTGTGATGGTCACAGGTGGTGAGCTCATGCGCACAGTGACGGGCTGGAAGGGAACGGATTTTGTGGCTAGCCTTCTGCATCCCGAAGTGGAGTATAACTACGGGCTTACCCTGCCTGCTTTCGCGGGCATGTTTACACGAATGTACATGGAACGATACGGGCTGACGGAGCGGGAGCTGGCCATGGTAGCCGTAAAGGATCATGAAAACGGGGCCAGAAACCCCTACGCCCATGTGCGGATTCCCTGCACCCTGGAGGCGATTCATGACGGTGAGAATGCCCATGTGGTTAATAATTATATAGCAGAGCCCCTTCGCCTCTACGGCATGTGTCCTGTTTCGGACGGAGCGGCAACGCTGATCCTCTGCGCCCTTGATTCACCAAAGATGAAATACTTCAAGAAGAAGGAGCCCATTCTTATCAGCGGTATCGGAGCGGCTACGGATACCCACTGCATACATAACCGGAAGGATCCCCTGGAATTGAAAGCCGTGCGTCTCAGCGCCGAAAGAGCCTATGAGATGGCCGGGCTTAAGCCTATGGATATATCCTTTGCAGAGCTTCACGACGCCTTTGTAATTCTGGAGCTGGTAATCAGTGAGGAGGTGGGATTCTTCGAAAGAGGGAAGGCTAAGGAGGCGGTAGAATCCGGTGCTACACGGATCGACGGGAACCTGCCGATCAACACATCCGGGGGACTGAAGTCCAAGGGGCATCCCCTGGGCGCAACAGGTGTCTCGCAGGTCTTCGAGTTAGTAAAACAGCTACGGGGGGAAGCTGAGGAGGGGAGACAGGTAAAGGATCCCAAACACGGGATGGCTGTAAATTTCGGTGGTTTTGGTAACAATGTAGTTACCACAATCTGTTCCAAGGAGTAGAGAATGATAGATTTCAGTATGTACGGTCAAAAAGAGCCTGAAGTTTATGCATATAAGTGTCCTGACTGCGGCACGCTTTATTATCCCGCTCCCATGATATGCAAGAAATGCGGGGCCCGCCGGGATCCTTCGGGAGTTATATTCTCCTCCTGGGAGCAAGTGCCCCTGGGAGGCAAATGCAAGCTCCTGGCCTGGACCCGTGTGTATGCCCTGCCTGAAGGCTTTGATGTAAAATACCTGCTCTTCGGCATAGTGGAGTTTGAAAACGGCCTGCGTGCAAGCGGCCGCCTGCTTGTTGATAATCCTCATACGGGAATGGAGCTGGAAGCCAAAATAGGGGTGGTTAAGGAAAAGGTAGGGGAGGATATATACGGTTTTATGTTCGATATCCGGTAAGAGAATATACCTGAATATGATCTTCTTCCAGTTATAATCTGACTTGGCCGGCTTTTTGGTATTTTCTGACTATATATTGCTCACCATCGATGTACTCTGCATTATGCGAAGGTCTGGCATGTCTAAAAAGTTGGAGTGCATCTCCATATCTTGATCTCATAGATAGCGTTTCATTTTCTCGCCGATAACACCCGCGTATAGTTCAATGTAATTTTTTATCGGGCTCGAATCTATTTTCCTGGAGAGCACTTCCTCTACTTGAAAGAAACCGACTGACTCTTTCATGCTCACCGTTATCTTTATTGGTTTTTTATTACCCTTTGCTATCTCCACATTCTCAACAGCAAAAGAAGAGTATTTGTGTATATCTCCTACTTTAGATTCCGCATTAAGCATCATGGGTATGCGAGCCCTGCCCCGTTCCATATCGCATCCGTCAGCAACGAGTACCACACCTGCTTCAAGAGAGTGTATTCTCTGGGTTCCCATATGACCGGTGATTCCTTCAGTAATGAGGGAACGAAGAACAACTCGCTTTTTGAGATCATCTGTGTATAAAATATTTAAAACCCTTTCTACGATTGGAGTGGCGAGTGTAACCCCTGCTTGTTCATGGTTCTCTCTACCAATCGTCATCCCTATGTCATGGAGAAAGGAAGCTATCAATACAGCGATTTTACTATCTTCAAATGTACCAACACCTTCACTTTCGAGACTGAGCATTATACCAGCTTCGTTCAGCAGGTCTATCAATAGCAGGGAATTGAGCGCCACCTTTCGCATGTGAACAGGACCATGATCATTGTAATGTAAGCGCTTGATAGAGACAGTATTAGCATAATCCTGCAGATACTTGATTTCCTGGTCGTGTATCAGCATTTCTGCTGTTTTCAGCGCTTTTCCGGATAGCATTTTTAGAATCTTCTTCTCAAGTGCCACTTGCTTCGGTGATTTCATTTGTTTTCCTTCATTCATTCAAATAAACTAAAAAGGGCAAGCTGCGCCTATAAATTAATCCATGCGCTTAAGGATTCTATAAACAAGGAAAGTTATCCATCTTGAGGGTTCTTTTTTTTGTCCAAAATCCCAATCTTTCCATACACGCCAGATTGATTCGGCTTTATAATATTCATTTTCATCTTTTTTAGATTCTATTATTTCGATCATTTCCAATAAACGCTTATCTTTCTTAATCCAGGGGAATTGTGTCAGCACATCTGCCACATGAAGGATATCATACCAAATAAAAGGCGCTTTCAATTTCTTAAAATCAGTGCCCATTGCAAAGAGATACGGTTTTCTTTCCTTCCTCTGTTCCCATAAATTGAGCAAAATATCAACACCAGTTCTGCTTTCCTTGCTATCACTATACTCAGGAAGTTGAGACAGAACTTTAAGCATTAATAAATTAGCATAGGGACATGGATCATCTTTCCTCCCTGGGCCTCGAAACTTCCCTAAAGCAGATGAAGCTGCACAAGGCCAACCATTGTCTCTTATAAGGGATACTAAATACGCAACAACTTTTTTTACCTGATTATTATCTTTTAAGCCAAACTTTAATAGAGCATAAACAATCGTAGGGGCATCACATAACATCCAAGAAAAATCGTCTTTCCCGGTTCCACCGAAATGGGTTGGTATGTTACTGATTACTTGAAAAGGACCTTCCGGTGACTGGTGTTTCAGAATAGTTCCTGCAATATCTTCTATATCTTTGTCTTTAATTGTAAATCCTAAATCAGCGATAAAGGCTAATTTATGTGTTAAATGGTTGGCGTCTTTATGAGTTTTAAGTGCATATCCAGGCCATACTTTAAGTTCAGTTAATAGATTTTTTAACCGAGGTTCTTCCCTGATTTGCTCTTTTGCATGTACTGATTCTCTATCTTTTTCAGGCTGAGTGAGCAGATCTATCCTTGTCCGGTAGTTAATCCACGGCTGTCCATCTAAAAGCCAGTTATATACCTTTTCCATTTTGCCTCCTTCTATGCTATTTTATGACTTTAAAAAGTATTATTTTCCACTCTATCCAACCATTCCGATACTAATTCACTAAATAAACCTTCTTGCTCAATTTGTAAATTATGCCCGGCTTTATCTAAAACAGCAAAAGAACTGCGTGGATAATTCTCAATTATATTCCAAGCATCTCTGTAGCCCACAATACTATCCTGTCTGCCCATAACAAATAGTGTGGGCTTTTTGAATGTTACAGTTAAGGAATCCAAATTGAATGAAAAAGAATATCCTCTTTTTTGCAGTTTGCTTAAAAACGGTTCATCAGCAATTTCAAGCGCTGGAAGAATTTCATCGCGAAATCTCTCCCATATTCTTTGGCTTTGTACTACAGATATTGATTCAAATTCTCTCCTATCACCTTCAGACAATCTTGATATTAGATTATCATCCCTTACAAGTGTAACATTCTCAGGCAGAACTCTATTATTTGCTTGAGGAATAATCAAAGGGCAAATTAAAAGCAGGCCGTCAATTAATTCAATTTTTTTGTGAATTACTCCTCTTGCCAGGTATCCGCCATAGGATTCACCTGCTAACAAGAAAGTTTGATTGGGTATTACAGTATCTATGAATTCAAGAATTATTTCAAGCATCTGGTCGGAGCTCTGTATCCAAGATTCACCTTTAGTTTTTCCCATTCCAGGCAGATCAAAATAAATTCTTTTCCATTTTTTTCGGTTATTAAATACCGGTTCCATGCAACCCTTCATGAGTCTATGATCGGGCATGAATCCATGTATCATTATGATTGGTTTTCCGGAGCCGTGTATCTCATAATAAATTGTTAGATCTTTTAATCTGCATTCCATATCTTTTTTTTACTCTAATATTTGACCACATATGGGGCAGTTATACTATGGTTAGAAATACAGGTAGTAAGTATATTCCAGCACCTAAAAATACAAGTAGTGTACTTCCAAGAGCAAAATTTAATAGATCATGACGAAAGACTATTGAGATTACACCCATAAACAGAAAAAGATAAGTAATATAAATATTTAATACCTGCATTATGGAACGATTAACAGATGATATTCGTCTTAATTCAATTTTCCATTTGAATAATTTCCAAAACAAGAGGTGAAATACAATACGGTATGCGAAGTTGGTTCACTATTGGCAGTATTCGCCTACTGAACGTTTCCGAGTCTATCTGCCCATTTCTCTGGATAGCCATCGTAATAGGCTTGCCACTTTTCCCCTCTTCTTCGGTGATAAATACAGCCGTAGATCACTCTAAGAATAGAAGGCAATCCAACAACCAGAAGGTATAGGGGACCTAACATCCTTGATTGGATTGAATGTCCGTACTCGTGCAACTTGTTCTGTTTGCTTATCGGTATGTGTTTATTATCAACTGAACTCCAAAAGATAAATATGCCTAGAGAAACAGCGAAACCTCTTACTTTCATAAAAATCCTACGCTTCTCAAAGGAAACGCATTCTATGCTCTTGGACAGCGCAAGCCAGATCATGCACAGTAAGCCAAGCAAGTTTTGAGGGAATTCCCAGACAATATAGAGAAAGTACATAAGATATACCATCATGTCCCCTTTCTATTATTACAAAGAAGAACCAATTTCGTATAATGCATGTTTCGCGGGTATACGACGCTGCGCTGAAAAAGGGACTTGGTAAGATTGAGTTGCAAATGATCAAAATAAAAAAACGGCCATGTTTAAGCGGCCAATGTCCCGAAGGGCAAGCCGCCAAAGGCGGCGCAGTGTATGCCCGCTGTTATCGGAAGTGACCGCAACCTTCCTATTTTATTTAAATTACCCATTGACCCACTATGGGTTATGAACTAAATTATACATTAGAAGGTAATTTATGCACCATAATATTCTTAAAGTCAATGACGAGTTCAAGGAAATTACTACAAAAACCGTTGATGATAGAAAAAGACTTACACTTGGTGAATTAATCAATGATTCTAAAAGAGTTCGTTTATACAAAAACAAAAGAGGAGAAATACTTATCATCCCTGTTGTTGAAATACCTGCTTCAGAAATCTGGTTGTTTCAAAACAAGGAAGCATTAGAAAGTGTCTAAAAAGGTCTACAAGACGCTTCTGAAGGACGAATATCCAAAATCAGCCCCGATTCTGAATGTTGAAAAGATATTTGAAGCCTATGCTGAACAATCAACCCCTGCAGCATATAGGATATTTTGGTACTATGGTCCTGAAAAAGATCAAATTACTGTCGTTGCGATAATTCCGCATCCTTAAAATAAAAAACTATATATAAAATAATTTTTGCTACGGTCATTTCAGATAACGAAACACGGGTATAAGAAGTTGCTCGACCATCGGGAGAGCAATTTGGGTGGAACGACCGAAGGGAGTGGAACCTTATATCCGCTGTTGTGCGATGGACTGTGCCAATTAATTTATTTCAAATATTCTCAATGTCTATTTCCAAATAATAATGTTTTGCATGAAAAATGGAAAAACATTTTTAATCTCATATTTTTTTACACAAAGATTGCTTAATATTTTTTTAATTTCATATGGTTTATAGGAAGCTCTTATGGATTTAAAAAATCCATTCTGATTTGGTATCCAATATAACCACCAAACTCTTTTTAAGTCATATATTAATAATATTCCATCATCTTTTACATATTCCATAAGATTCTTTATCGCTTTTTCAGGATTTTCCCAATGGTGTAAAGAAAATGTAGAATAAACTAAATCAAACTTACCCAATTTGTCTAATAATTTATCATCTTCAATATTTCCATTAATAAAACCTACATGGGATTCTAATTTTTTCTTCTTTATGTATTCATTTCCTACTGTTATCATATCCGGGGATATTTCTATTGCTGTAATATTAATATTTTTATTATGTTCCGCAATCATGGCTGCTAAAGTTCCTGAACCCGCGCCAACCTCTAAATATTTTCCCTTTATGCTAAGAATGGCGAGTTTTTTTAAAAATCCACGAAACCTCATTTTTGAAGACTTCTCAGCTTCTTCCGCATATTTTCTGGCATTTTCAATACCAGTAAAATTCTCATCTTGATGATTTTCAACAATTCTTTTTAACATATGTCTCTCCTCCTATAAATTGATGGCACAGTCTTTCGCA
>JAUWZD010000043.1 GCA_030615505.1 Spirochaetales bacterium
CGGATGATCTAAGGTCGCGGTGTACTGTCGCTCTTACTGCACTATGTTTCGAGAATGATTTATTATGAATAGCAAATACGGCCGACACCGCATGGAAAGCTGCATAATAAGCCCTTGAAGCTGCATCATCTGAACTTACTGGCAAGAGCACTTCTGCCGACTTTAAGGCGTTAACCGCACGCAATCTTTTTTAATGGCAAACATATTTATGGAATCCGGGCCAGTACTTCTTTAAGCTCGGGCTTTTCTTTTAGCTTCTTATTTAGGGCCTCGGCTCTCTCTGAGTTTACATAATCCGTACTCTGGAATGAATAGGTGAAGTTGGTATGCACATCGTAGGTTCCCTTTAGAAGCGCATAAGTATCCTCGGTCATGACCAGCTCTTCATCCGTGGGGATCACAAATACCTTTACAGGTGAGTCATTCGCAGAGATCACCGTTTCCGCATCCCTGGTTTTGGAAATACTGTTCTTCCTTAAATCAATCCTGATCCCCAGCTCCTCAAGCCCGGCCAGCACTTTTTCCCTGAGCATGGGCGCCATCTCCCCCACACCGGCTGTAAAAACAATTGCATCCACCCGGCCTAAGGCGGCATAATAACTGCCGATATACTTTTTCAGCCTGTATGCCTCAATGTCAATGCAGAGCTGTGCTCTTTTATCTCCCCTCTCTGCGGCAATCTCGATATCCCGGCGGTCCGTGTACTTTTCTGTAATCCCGAAAACCCCGCTCTTCTTGTTGAGCATGGTTTCCACCTCTTTGGGAGTAATCCCTTCCTTTTCCATGATGAAATAAGCTATGGCAGGATCATGATCTCCCGCTCTTGTTCCCATAACCAATCCCTCTAAAGGAGTGAGTCCCATGGACGTATCTACGGAAATACCGTTCCGCACTGCATTGGCGCTTGCCCCGTTCCCGACGTGGAGGAGGATCAGATTAGTCTTAAAAGGCTCCATGCCGAGCAGAACCGCGGCTCTCTTTGCCACGTAGAGAAAAGATGTGCCGTGAAAACCGTAGCGCCGAACCCCGAACTTCTCATACCAGGAGTAGGGCAGGGCATATATAAAGGCCCGGGGAGGCATGGTCTGATGCCAGGCCGTGTCCATAATGGCGCAGTGAGGAACATCGGGCAGGACATCTCCGGCTGCCTCATACCCCATAATATTGGGCGGATTATGGAGCGGGGCCAGATCGGACAGCTCTTTAAAGGTCTTCAAGGCTTCATTATCGATGATTACCGATTTGGCAAACTTCTCTCCCCCGTGCACCATTCGATGCCCCACAGCTTTGATTTCATCTAAAGATTTAATGGCTCCTATATCTGAATCCAGCAGTGTGTCAAGGATAAGCTTCAGGGCCACCTTATGATTGGGGCATTCATGCTCTATTTTGGTTTTCCCCCTGCCTTTAGCGTAGTGATCTATAAAAGAGCCGCCCACTGTGACACGCTCTACGATTCCCCTGGCAAGAACCTCTCTGCTGTCCCATCTATAGAGCTGATATTTCAATGATGAGCTTCCGCAGTTGAGAGTTAAAATATCCATATTAAGAGCCCTCCGAGCGTGAGAGTGTATGCCGGGTATGTTATAGCCGGGTCATGATTATGTCAATAATTGTAAATGATTGTAAAATGACCTTCTCTCTGTTCCATCCTGCAGGCTTTTTTCTGGCATGCTTATTGCAATTCAGTGTGTGTGAAATTCAAAAGAGGGCAATGCCGGTTTTTTATTTCCATCTTTATTATTCATTTTTCTGTTATTGGTGCGGCACATGGGGAAGGAATAAGCCTGACCAGTGAGCTCTACGAGCTTGATACAATAAGAACACGCATATCTTTTATAAATGAGAGCTGCCGGTATATTCTGATTGGCGAGCACCATGAGGGTGAAATCTCAAAATTAATCATAGGATTTTCCTCTCCGATTATATCCTTCGGACCTCTGTCCCGTTTCGGATTATTAAGAGAAATATTTAATCCACTTGGATACGGAGCCGGCAGCAGCGTATTTTATGAAAAAACGGATCTGCGTCTGAACGCGGCTTTCAGTGCGGGATCCCGTAAGGGGATTTTGTGGGAGCCCATTCCGGGCAGGCTGGGGCTCTTCCTGTTTAAAAGTGATGAACGGCCTGTAAAGAGCGGAGCATTATTCAGTCTTCCATTAAATTCTGATTTCTTAGCGGAGGCACTTATCCTTACATCCCTGCCGGATGATGAGCTTGATTTTGATGAGTGGTTTGCGGATAAAGCCCCCTACCCGGGAGGCAGGCTGGTACACATGTGTGGAAGATTTATGGTCAAGCGCCCTTACTTCAAGCTTCTTGCATCCTCTGTAATTTGCTCGGGTGAGCGGATAATTCCGGGTTACTTAACAGATCTGAATCTTGGATTTAAGTACAGGAAGATACTTTTAGATATTCTTTTCGGCGCCTCGACACGGAGTTATCTTACGCCGGATGGAAAAACCTCGGATGACTGGCTTCTGGCAGGAAGCAGGATATACTGGAACCCCTGGGAGCCTTTTTCAATGACCGGTGTGTATATAAAGAGCATTGCCCATCCGGCTATATATCCGGAGCAGTTTATTGAAAGCAGTGATGAGTTTTCCCTTGAAGGAGAAACCGATTTTCTCTTGAACAGGAATCTCTCCATTGGTCTTCAGGTCAAGGGTAGTAAGGAAATTTCTTTTTCAGATTCAGGCAAGCGGAGCCAGGAAGTAGGAATTGACTGCGGTATTTCATTTACTCTTTTTTCACTTGGCCTGGAATGTGAGTGGATTCAGGATTTTGAGGATGGCAGCAGAGTTCAGAACAGGGTTAAGCTGGAATCGGTTATTGATGCTGGAAGAGCCCAATGCTCGGGAGCTGTTGATTTTTTCATAGAGGATTCCCTTGAGTATTTCCTTTCCGGAAGGTTCGATCTGGACATGGATAAGTATCGTTTCTACCTGCGGTTATGGACGGAAAAACCTCTTGGTCCGGGAAAAGACATTAGAGAGGAATTTCTTGCCGAGCCTTTAGAATCTATTTCCCTTACCCTGGGGTGGGAGGTTGGTAATTAGTATTAAGCCGTTCCTTTTAAGTCAAGTGTAAGAGCAGCCTGGCAGTTTCAAAATAAATTGTTAAGCCGGATACATCAATAATAGTGGCCATAAGCGGACCGGCCATGACCGCAGGATCAAAACCCAGCCGGGAAATGATAATCGGTGCAAGAGAGCCTACCAGGGTAGCCAATAAAACCACAAAGCACAAGGCCGTGCCCACAGCCACAGCTTCGTTTAAGCTTATCAAGGGTGGAAATAACATGGCCCTGCCGATGGTGAGAAGCCCTAAGCAGATGCCCATAAAGGATCCAATCAGGATTTCTTTTAACAGAACCCTCCAGATATCGTGGAAGTGAAGCTCCCCGGTTGCCAGACCCCGGATCATCAGTGTAGCGGATTGGGTGCCTGAATTCCCGCCGGTTCCTGTAACAATAGGAATAAAAAAGGCTAAAACCACGGCAGCCTGTAAAACAGCCTGATAGTGGGCAATTACATTAGTAGTAATAGTTGCTGCTAAAAGCAGTATAATCAGCCAGGGTATCCTCTTCTTTACCAGGTCCAGTATTGAGCTCTCCAGGTAGCGCTCAGTGCTCCCCCCCATGGCGCCCATCTTATAGATATCCTCGGTCTGCTCTTCCCTGATGACATCGATGATATCGTCAAAGGTGATAATACCTAAAAGACGGTGGTGAGAATCCACAACGGGAAGAGCCAGAAGGTCATAGGTTTCGAGTATTTTGGCCGCTTCCTCCTGGTCAGTATCTTGATCCACGGTAATAACTTTCTTAATCATTATCTGATCTATCAGGTCCGAGTCTTCTGCGGCCAGCATGTCTCTTAAGGATACAACCCCGACCAGCCGGTTCAGGGGGTCCAGAACATAGATGTAATACACGGTCTCAATCTTACGCACGCTCTTTCTTACCCAGGCCAGGGCCTGTGCTACAGTAAGGGAAGGACGTATGGCAAGATAGCGTGGGGTCATAAGCCCGGCCGCATCATCTGAGTCGTATTTTAAAAGGAACTGTGTTTCCTTCTTAGTTTCTTCACTCAGGGCATTCCAGACGGATTCACGCACCTCCGGGGAGACAGATTGTATAAAGTCCGTCAAATCGTCCGGGTCCATTTCCGCTAAAAGCAACCTGGCATGATCTCCTGTTAAGGATTTTATTAAGGCTTCCTGCGTGGAGATGGAAAGAGAGGTAATTAGGTCTACCTTCTGCTCCAGATCAAGCATAGAGAAAATCCTAAGCTCATCGTCCTCGCTCAGATCATCCCATACTTCAATAAGCTCATGAATCGGTATCTCTGCAATCAGGCGTTTTAATTCCTGGTCATTCATAATGGCCATATATTCCCGAATATTATACATTAATCTCATTATGGCTGCCTCCTACCATTCTCCGATCAGGAGTATTTCTCTCTCCAGCTTGAATCCCAGGTGTTGATAAACTTTTTCCTCGATGAGACGGATCAATTCAAGCACCTCATCCGCCCGGGCTTTACCCGTGTTTATTATGATATTGGCGTGAAGGTCGGAAACCAGGGCTCCGCCTATCCCATATCCCCCCAAGCCCAAAGTGTCTATTATCTTACCCGTGGGATTACCGAAGCTGCGATTGTTTTTAAAGATAGAACCGGCGCTCGGATAGAGAAAATGCCCCTTTTTTTCCCGGTCCTGCCTGTATTGCTCCCTTTTTTCCTGTATCTCTTCTCTTTTACCCTGATAGAGACGAAATCCTCCTCGATAGATAATCACCTTTTTTTTTTGAAAAGGGGAAGTTTTATAACCGAAGTCCCGCTTATCCACTGGCAGCCGTTTTAATTTGCAGCTATCATCCAGTATTTCCACCCACTCCAGTATTTCTGAAATAGAGCTGCCGTAGCAGCGGGCATTCATCCAGATTGATCCTCCGATACTGCCGGGCATGGAGTATAGAAATTCGATTCCCGCCAGGTTAAGGCGAAGCGCTTCATCACAGGCATCATTTACCTCTGTGCCGGCATATGCGCTGAGTATGCCCCGTTCACGGTCAAAATAACAGCCCTTGATTGCAGATAGATCAATCACAACACCCCTGATCCCCCGGTCCGAAACCAGGATATTGGCTCCTGCACCTAAGATAAAATATGGTATATTCTCTTCAAGCAGGAGCCCGAACAGCCTGGAGAGCTCATCGAGGTTATTGGGAACTATAAGTACATCAGCTGGACCACCTATTTTAAAACTCGTATGACGGATCATGGGTTCATCGAAAAGGACGGGTCCTTCTATATTGATTTTTTTAACTATTTCATCTAAATTTTGCACGTACAGAGTCTACTGCCAAAAAGTGAATTAATCTACTGATTCTAATTCCTGATGGTAACTGTGCGAAGAGCACATTGGGGGAGTAATTGAAGCTGAAATTCTTTAATACCCTGGGAAGAGAAATTCAGGAGTTCCATCCCATTCATCCTGATGAGGTTGGTATCTATACCTGCGGGCCTACGGTTTGGAATTATGCGCATATAGGAAATTTAAGGACTTATGTGTTTGAAGATATCTTGAGGCGGGCCTTTGAGTACTTCGGATACAGGGTTAAGCATGTAATGAATATTACCGATGTGGGTCATCTTACCGATGATGCGGACCTGGGTGAAGATAAGATGATTAAAGGCGCCAGAGAGAGTGGAAGAACAGTCTGGGAGATTGCTGAATATTATACGGATGCATTTTTTAAGGATCTAAAACGGCTCAATATCCGAATGCCAACCGATGCATGCAGGGCTACCGATCACATCGAAGATATGATCAAACTCATTCAGAGATTAGGAGAGAGAGGGTACACTTATTCCGCAGGAGGAAACATCTACTTCGATATCAGCAAGCTTCCGGATTACGGAAAGCTGGCCCTGCTTAATATTAATGATCTTAAGGCGGGTGCAAGGATTGATATTGATGAGAATAAGAAGAATCCACTGGATTTTGCTCTCTGGTTCACTCGTTCTAAATTCGAACACCAGGTCATGCTCTGGGATTCTCCCTGGGGACGCGGATATCCGGGGTGGCACATAGAGTGCAGCGCCATGTCCATGAAGTACCTGGGTGAGCAATTCGATATTCACTGTGGGGGAGTTGATCATATTCCTGTTCATCACACCAATGAGATCGCTCAATCGGAAGCGTCTACCGGAAAGAAGTGGGTTAATTATTGGCTGCATGGTGAGTTTTTAGTATTGACCAGGGGAAAAATGGCTAAATCTAAAGGGAATTTCATGACCCTATCCAGCCTGGAGGATCAGGGTTATGATCCCCTCGATTACCGCTATTTTTGTCTGGGAGCTCATTACCGTTCACAGCTTCGGTTCAGTTTCGAGGGACTGGACGCTGCTGCCAGGGCTCGCAGGAATATTAGTGAGCATATTTTCCGGCTAAGGCTGGACTCGGAAGACCGCCTGAAGGCGCTCTCCCCTGACGATTTGATCGGCGGTACAGAGCCCCAACCTGACGCAGTTAAAGATTGTCTGGATTCCTTTTTTAACCATATTGCAGTGGACCTGAATACTCCAAAGGGATTAGCGGTTTTTTGGGGACTCTTAAGGGATGAAGATGTGGATCCTGCCTCGAAGTATAGAGCCCTTTTAGAGATGGATAAGGTTTTAGGCCTGGATATTGGACATATTGAGTCACAGATCCCGGAGCTTGATGAAGAGATAGAGAAATTGGTTAAAGAGAGGGATGATGCGCGTAAGCGCAGAGATTTCACCAAAGCGGATGAAATTCGGGATGTACTAAAGGGAAAGGGAATTATCCTGGAGGATACCCCGGAGGGTGTTCGCATAAGGAAAAAGTAATTTAAGAATTATTTTGTAACATTTTATTCGATGTGTTGTTTTAATGATGCAGATAGTTAAACCTGATTTTGAATTTAAGAAAGTTTATGAGACCCTGTATCCAGTTATTTTCCGCGTCGCTTACCGGGTTACCGGTGATCGGGCTCTGGCTGAGGATCTCAGCCACGAAGCCTTTATTAAATACTATGAACGAAGGAATCCCCTGCCGGATCTTAAACAGACAAAATATTGGTTAATACGGGTTGTAAAGAATATTGCTCTGAACTATGAGAAGAAAAAGCTCAGGGAGAAGAAGGCCTACGACAAGCTGCAGTTTAAATACCCTCATTTTACACAATCAGGGGAAGCGGAGTTTATTAAAGAAGAAACGAAGAGCTTTGTGCAGAAAGCCCTTAATAAGCTTCCCTATAATTTAAGGATCGTACTGGTTTTGAAGGAATATGCCGGCTTGAATTATAAAGAAATCGGGAGCATACTTGGAATACGAGAGGGGAATGTAAAGATCAGGGTCTTCCGGGCCAGAGAACGTCTGGGTAAAATCATAGACTCAGACGCCATATAAGAGGAGTAAGAAATGTGTCCTGATAATGAAACACTCTCTGCCTATTTTGATAATGAAATCCCCTCACCGTGGAACAAGCGGATTGCAGACCACATAGCGGAATGTGCATCCTGTCAGAAACGCTTAAGACAATTTGAAACCATTAAAAACTATCTCCATGAAGATAGAGAACCCTCATTTGAGAGCTCTTTAGAGCAATTGGAAATCCGTCTGGCCGGCTTAAAGCCGCGTACTGAAAGAGTATCTCTTTGGAAGAGAAGGGTGGCTGTTCCCCTTCCGGCGGCAGTCATTGCAGCTATCTGTATTATGATCTTGGGAATCTCCTTGATTTTTAGTTTGACGCGTTCGAATCTCAGAACGATGAGCATAAGGCGAGGACCTTCAGGAACAACAGAGGTTCAGGTTGCAGCTCCCATTGAGGATCTGGAGCTCCTCTTAAAGTCTCTTGACACATATTACTTAAAACAGGAGATTATTATTACATTGCCTGAGGACTCTCTATTTAATATAACAGGTGAAGCGATGATGTTCAGAGAGGCGGAATTTTCCAGGAAACGAGAATGATAAAGAGAAGTTTTGTCTTTATCTTCATAGCGCTTTTTATAACCAGAGCCGGGGCACAGAATAACGGGCTTGAACCGGCTCTTCAGGCACTGCTTGAAAAAGCCATTCAGTTGAACATTGTTGCCAGGGTGCTTCCTCCGGATGAACAACCGGTCTGGAATATGAAGAGCAGCAAAGTAACTCTTCCGGGGCGGTCTGTTGCTGTAAAACTGGTCGGACGCAACCTGCAAAT
Source organism: Spirochaetales bacterium (assembly GCA_030615505.1). Classification (GTDB taxonomy): domain Bacteria; phylum Spirochaetota; class Spirochaetia; order SZUA-6; family DRHE01; genus JAUWZD01. Next base: position 8,237 of record JAUWZD010000043.1, read on the forward strand.
TGATATTGTATTCACTCCTTATCAGAATGAGAACGGGGGGCTGGTGCTGGTTGCCCAGGGCCAGGTATGGTTGTCGGAGGCTCCTGAAAAAACTACTCGCTACGTGAGCACATTTAAAAGCATACCGATTTCTTTAGGGGAGAAGATTCTATTCTTTCCACTCGGGTTTTCCGGAGATATCTCTAATGGAGAATTTTTTACTATCGAGATTGAGGTTGAGGTGCTCTCCTATAAAGAGCTGGAGAAATCTTCCGAGTAATTATGGGAGATCAAAAAAAATCACTGATCCCTTTCTATAAAAGAAGAGAATTCTTACCGCTGCTTCTTTTTATATTCTTGATTGCATTTCTTTTATTAAGCACCCGAATGACAGGTCGACCCCCGCAGATCGAGTCCTTAACCCCAAAGATTGGTCATCCCGGGGATGTAATGGTAATAAAGGGCAAATATTTTGGTGATACCCGAAATGGGGGAGAAGTAGTAATTTCAGGATACTCCCCGGTATCTTCCAGTTATCTTGAGTGGACGGATGAACGCATCAGTCTGCGCATACCTGAGGATGTTCAATCGGGTCTGATCTATATACGCACAAGAAACGGTAAAAGCAAAGAAATTCTCTTTACAAATAAAGAACAGATCCCTGTTGTATTATCCGGTCCGGGAGCTCCGGGTCAGCCGTACATACACGGACTTGGCGTTAAAAGTGGTTCCATAGGCACCCTTGTGACACTAACTGGAATGAACTTTGGTCCCAAGCGAGGCAGCTCTCGGGTTTTCTTTACCTGGATCTCCGGAGATGAGTCCAGGGAGTACAAAGTAGGGGCTGAATTCACCTTTTTAAACAGCTCTTCGTTTATTCCTGCACTGGAATATGATCAGGATTACTTAAGCTGGAATGACCGGGAGATTCAAGTACGTGTTCCGGACGGTGCATCCTCGGGGCATATACTGGTAATTACTGATAAAGGGGAGAGCAACGCAGCCTATTTTGAAGTCAAAGGGTCGGCAGGTACAAAGCTCTTCCCGGAAAAAAGGACCTATGCGGTGCAGTATTCCATAGATATACGGGATGTATCCTCTTCGGAGGGTAACAGCCTTTATCTATGGGTACACCAGATTTTCAAAGCCCCTGAGCAGAAGGAGATTCAGCTTGTTATCCAGGAGCCGGAGCCCCTTTTTGATAATGTCCATGGGGTTAAGCTTTTTTGTATCCAAAATCTGGAAGAGGAAAAATCTTACCAGGTTCTGCAGAATTTTATGTTTGACCGATACTCAATCGAAACCAAGGTTAATGCTGCAAAAGTACCGCGCAGTTATGATGAGACCAGAAAACTCTTTAAGAAATATACATCCACGGATAATGACATACCTTCCGATAACTCGCGGATTCAAAAACTGGGAAAAGCTATTGTCGGAAAGGAGCGAAATCCCTACCGAAAGAGTAAGGCGATTTACAACTGGGTAATAGACCGGCTGACAGTGGCCGATGCGGAATTGGAAGATGATGATATTATTGATGCTATTGACACCCGAAAGGGAGATTCCTATATCTATGCTATGCTTTTCTGTGCCCTTGCACGCAGTGTTAATATACCCTGCAGGCCTGTAGCCGGTTATCTTATTAGCCAGAATCTAAAAAGCAGCCGGCACTTCTGGGCGGAATTCTATTTGGAAAAGATGGGGTGGATTCCGGTTGACTGTCTGTTAGCCGAGGGAAAGATACGGGTTTCTCTTTCGCCTGAAATTAATCCTCGAACCTATTACTTCGGCAGTCTGGATTTCAGTCATATCACCTTTTCCAAGGGCTTGATTAATTTGAACCAGATGGACCCGGACGGTAGAACGGTAAGACGCAGGGACATTCCCAGCATGCAGGTTTTTCATGAAGAAGCAACGGGTAATTTATTCAGTTACAGCGCATATTGGTCTGATATTGAAGTGCTGGGTATCTACTAAAGATCTGTCAGAATGTCATTTTAAAGAACCATGCTGGCGGGATTTACGAATCTTTTCCATCTTTTTATAATATTCCGCCTGTTTTTTTATCTCTTCACAATCAGAAACATAGATTCGATTGTCAACCACTTTTATCTTCTTATTCTCAAAGAGCTTATTTATGACTGACCGGCCTTCTTCCATTGACATACCCACCATATTTATAAGTTCCTTGGGACCGAATCCAAAGGTATAGGGAGTGCCTGAGCTGGTCTGGATTCGAATTTTTTCCAGTTCAAGCCAGAGACGATCGTAAAATCTGCCAAGAGGATCTTCCATAACGATATTGGCAAGCTGTCTGTAAACCCCCCAGATACGCTCTGCCAGGAGTCGGGTGAGCCGGGTAATCAACTGGGGCTGAGCCTTAACCATGCGCACAAAATTTGCCCGGTTAGCCACCATCAGGGTAGCATCGTCATGAGCTATGGCCGAGGCGGACCTGGGCTTGTTTTCTAAAAGAGCCATTTCACCGAAGATATCACCACTCTTGAGCAGCGCCAGGAGCACTTCTTTATCATCTACAATTTTGGTTATCTTTACAGTACCTTTCTGGATAATATAGAGCTCATCCCCGGGTTCTGCTTCACTGCAGATCATTGTATTTTTAGGGTAGACCCGGGTAAACTCGTTAGAGTCTTTATCCAGATAAACTGCCTTGGCATAATGATGGATCTTCGACATCCGCTCCTTTGCAATGGAGACATTCGCACCGCCCGGGCAGTACTGAAGATAACGATAGTAGGCGTAATAAGCCTGGTTGTACTGGCTCTGGCGTGCGTAATACTCAGCAACTTTAAAGAGGTGGGTGGAATCTTCTGCTGCGGTATTTTGAAATGTTAACCGGGTGACCGCTTCATCCAAGTAGCGCATCCTCCGGGAGAATCCCTGGATGATTTTCATGGCCACGGGAGTATTTCTCTCAATAAGGAGGTCGTACTGATCCCTATGAACGGAGATCAGGGAAACGTCTGTCAGTGCTAAAGCGGTCTCAATGTGACTGTGGGATGACATCGTGGAGACAACGCCGAAAAAATCACCGGGCCCGAATGTATTGCCCCTGTCTTCTTCAACAATCTCAACTTCCTTGCTGATAAGGACTTTACCGCTGCGAATGATATAGAAGTTGATTGCATTCTGTTTTCCTTCTACAATGATATATGAGTTCTTTTTAAAATTAACTATAGAAAGCTGCAGAGGATTGGTCATACACAGCTAGTATATGAATCGGGCCTGCTATTGTCAATGTTAAGAAGTTCTTTTTCTCTCTATAAAGTGAAGATGCACCTCATCCTTTACATTAATGCCCAATTGAACGGCTGCGCTGCCTTCCCGGACTGCAATTTCTAAAAATCCGGCACTGCCAATAAGGGTGAGGGGTTTTCCCAGGCCAACTTCGCTGTAGTGTTTTTTTAAGTCCGGCAGACGTTTCTCCTGCTTGTGCGAAGCAGAAGCAGCAGCACTTCCCAGGTATATTTCAACCCCATCTGGCCGGTGGAAGAGATTCAGATCCTGCCTGTGCACAGAAGTAATACAGTTACCGAATCGGTCTATATGCAGGATACTGCCATTAATAGAGCTGCGGTCTTTATCGATCCTGGTGAAGGCCTCCTTTAGAAGCATGGGCTTTATTTCAGCTCCCTTAAGCTTGACAAGCTTACCGCCGGCCGCTAAGGCGGCGGCAGGTGCGAAGATATCTCTGCCGTGAAAAGTACTGCTTAAGCGGTTTTTTGCCTTGCTTTCGAGATATTCAGTTTTTAATGTATAGAATTTTAATTCCCGATGCATTCGGACAGGAAGGCTTGCTATTCCATTATCTGGAGCAATAAGGATTTTACCGCCGGCGCCACCGATCAGAATGGAGCGGCCTGATCCTACCCCGGGATCTACTACTACACAGAAAACCGTTCCATTGGGAAAATAATCCCAGGCTGTATGCAGCACATATGAAGCGGAGAGTATATTATGACAGTCAATATCATGGCTTAAGTCAATTAATTTGAGAGATGGGTTAAGTGACAGCAGAACTCCTTTCATAATGCCCGCATAGGCATCCCGGGTGCCAAAATCTGTAAGAAGAGCAATAATTCCTGCTTTCACCTGTTCACGCCTCCCGTATAAATTGCTCAGCGCATTGTATCATCAGGCCGTGGGCATTGAAAGAGAGGTTTAGTACATGCTACGTTGGAGAGAATTATGGATGATCATTTAAAATGGCAGGAAACAGAAGCAAAGCTTATAGAGGATTGCACCATATTTGAGCTTTATGAATCAAAGAGAGAATCTAAAAGCGGTTTGAGCGGAACCTTCTATCTTCTGAAATCCAGGGATTGGGTGAATATTGTCCCGGTTTTAACTGACAGCAGGGGAGAGGAAAGGTTCCTTATGGTGAAACAGTACCGTCAAGGAGCAGATAAACTCACAATTGAGTTTCCTGCAGGCCTTGTAGAAAAGGATGAACACCCGGAGAAAGCGGCCGGGAGGGAGCTCCTTGAAGAAACGGGGTTTAGAGCGGGGACCCTGCAGTTAATTGGCAAAATCATGCCCAATCCCGCCTTTATGACCAACTGCTGTTATACATACCTGGCGAGGGATCTGAGAAAGGTTGATGATCAGAATTTAGATGATCTCGAGCAGCTTGAAGTTTTGGAAGTTCCGGTACATGAAGTTGCCTCCAAAATTGGCAGAGGATGCTACCTGAACTCCATGACCCTGATTGCTCTCCATTGGTATCTTCGCCCGGGAGGAAAGGCCCCATGATTGACTATACCAGGAAAGGGGCAGAGGCGCCGACCGGATTCGAACCGGTGCATAAAGGTTTTGCAGACCTCTCCCTTGCCACTTGGGTACGGCGCCGTATCTCTTTTTTAAGTAATTTAATAAAAAACTCAAGTCTTGTCCATATGTATAGTTTGTATGATTCTCCTCTCTTCAGGCTTATACCGGGATGAATGGACTATTGGAGGAGGAGCCCGCTCCGCTGGCTCTTTTAATATTTCCTCCTGTTTATGATTTTGCACTCTATGACCTCTTCCTGAAGCCTTATTCTCTTCTCAGGTTGGGGAAATGGCTTAAGGACAGCGGTTTTCGAGTAAAATTGGTAAATGCCCTTGATTACCGGGATTCTGAAAGCCGTAAAATTCTGGGTAAGCCTAAACGGGATAGCCGCGGCACGGGCAAGTTCTTTAGACAGCTTACTCATAAGCCCGAAGCCTTAGGCGGAATCAAGAGAAACTATTCCCGCTACGGTATAGTAAAAGAGTCCCTGCAAGAGAAAATAAAGAGTGAGAAACCGGATATTGTCTTTGTCTCCACGGGGATGACATACTGGTACCCCGGTGTTGTTGAAGCTGTTCGAATTGTCAAACATTTTTTTCCACAGACTCCCGTTGTAATAGGCGGTATCTATTCCACAGTCTGTACGGGTCATGCCCGGAAATACTCAGAAGCTGATTTTGTTGTAGCCGGAGATGCCTTTCCACAGGTAAGAGACATTTTACGGAATCTCTCACTTCCCCATTCACCGGAGGATTTGCCGGAAGAGCTCCTCCTGCTTCCCGAAGGTCCCGACCGTGGGTCAGAAGCTGTACCGGATTGCGGTGTTATCCGCCTGAATGAGGGCTGCCCGTTCCGCTGCAAGTACTGTTCCTCCTATGTATTGCACAGCGGCTTTCAGACAGGAAATCCGGCTTCAGTCTTTAACACTGTTTTGGAAATGAACAGACTTTATGGAACCTCCTCTTTTGCATTCTACGATGATGCCCTGCTGGCCGGGAAAGAGAAGGGGATTATTCCCTTTTTAGAACTTGTTATTGCCTCTCCCCTGAATCTTTCCTTCTATCTTCCGAATGCTGTGCATCTTTGTTTTCTGGATACACAGCTTGCCAGGCTCATGAAAGAGGCTGGATTCCGTGAGGTGCGACTGGGATTTGAGAGCTCAATGGCTGATTTTCATATCTCCATGGATCAAAAGCTACTGCCTCAGATGCTTGAGCAGGGGTTGGAACACCTGTTTTCTGCCGGGTTTTTACCTGAACAGATCGGTGTGTACGTGCTGGCAGGCTTACCCGGACAGTACAGAGAGGAGGTGGAAGAATCTATTCTTTATGTAGCAGCCCTGGGAATCAAGGCAGTAGTAGCGGAGTATTCTCCGGTTCCCGGGAGCCTGCTCTGGGATCAAAGTGTAAGGCTTTCCCGCTTTCCCTTAAGTGAAGAGCCTCTTACCCACAATAACTCTATTTTTCCTATGCAGTGGGAGGGTTTCAATTTAGAGGATTTAAATGAATTAAAAGCCCTGGCAAGAACCCTGTGGCAAAGCCGGTTGAGTGATTGAATAGTTAATCCTCCTGATATGAGTCTCCTTCTTCCGGTACAAGGCAGAGAAACCTCATCTGAGTGTTCCCGGTATTGGTAAGCCCATGGGTTTTATTACCCTCAATATAGGCCACTGACCCTGTCTTGATGGAATGCTTCTTGTCTTCGAAAGTCAATAGGCCCGTTCCCTCAAGAACATATACAACATGATGCCAGTTATGGCGATGGTAGGGAGTATGTCCCCCGGGAGCAAGAGTGAACTCCCTCAGATAGCCTGTAAAACCGTCCCGGGGGCCTACCAGGATTTGCTTATGCACATCCTTTACTCCATCGCCGTACACGGGCACCGATTTTTTTTCAGATTCGTGAGAAATCATATGCTCTCCTTTATGTTACAAGTTTATGAAACGAGTTCTTTTTCATACGTCCCGGTTTTAATATATAACTCACCGAATCTTCCAACCAAACCTCCATGTGAGCCTGGAAGGTCATCGCCTGCAGTATCCTTAGCGTGACTTCCAAAAAGGAATATCTTCATGATTCGGTCACGTAAAGGATTTGACAGCAGTCGCTCCTTAAACGCCGTTAAAGCCCCACCAGATTTATCATGATATTGCATAATTCTCCTTAAGCCTATCAAATCGTTAAAGAGGGTGTCAAGTTTGATATATTTCTTAAAAAAAATCCTGATACGCTAATTGAATAAACTTAAATTTGAAATTAGAATTGAAATGCTGTTTAAAATTAATAGAAGATAGAATAATGAATTTAATACCAATTTTGCACCCGAAATGATCCTTCAGACTTTAAGGGGCGTTATTTTCGGGGTGTGCGCGCAGTGGAAATGGAAGAAACCCTCTCATAACCATATCTCCGGTATTGTAGATCAGATCTTTCGCATGTATGTTTGATACTTGATATGCTTCGAACATATCTGGTATAACCACTTTAGAAGGTGCAGTCCGAAATATGAAAAAAAATCTACAGGGCGTCAGTGCGCATCCGAAAGATCTGCCGTCCAATGCGGAGCTGAAACGACTCTTAAACCTCGCTTTAACCCGCCTGGAGAATTGGAAAGTTGAAGTGGAAACCAATCCCAATCCCCACATGGTGCACATCTTAAAGAATATTATCGGGCATATTGAGTCGATAACCCGGTTATATGATATTAAAGTCAAGTATTCCTATAAAACCCTGTCCCGTCAGATGTCCGTTTTAGTGGACGAAGTGGCCAAGATGAACATAGCCATAACGGATTCTCTAATGGAGGATGATCTGATTGATGAAAAGGAAGAAGAGTATATTAATGAATCCCTAAGAAAAGTATTTCAGGCCGCGGTCGATCTCATACGGATCGTACAGCAGGCTTTTATGCTCCGGCAAAGTATCAGTGAAACGCCGCAGACAGGGAAGAGCCAATCGAGTTGAAGTGATGCCGGAACTCTCGACAATTTATTAAGCTTCTGCATTTTTTTTTATTGACTACTTGCAATCTCTCTTTTACTGTTGTAGCCTGTATGAAAAAATTTAATCAAAAAAGGAGGAAGTATGAAAAAGGTAATTATCATAGTGATTGCCGTGGTAGTAGTCGTAGCTGTTGCACTGATTCTTTTTTTTACTTTAAGGCCAAAGCCAGTAGTAGTGGAACAAACCTTAATCTTCGGCAGCAGCGGAGACGCTGTCAGATTGGACCCCGCTGATGTGACAGACGGGGAATCCATCCAGAGGATGGATAATATCTTTGAGGGTCTTGTGGAGTATAAGGAGGGCTCTACTGAAATTCAGCCATGCCTTGCTACATCATGGGAAACTTCTGCGGATGGAAAGGAAATTACTTTTTCCTTGAGAAAAGGAGTTAAGTTCCACGATGGGACGGATTTCAACGCAGATGCGGTTATCTTCTCCCTTGCCAGACAGTACGATACGGAGCATCCCCACAAACAGTACGGGGAGTGGGCCTACTGGGGCTGGATGTTCTATGATGTGGAAAAGGTGGTAAAGATCGATGACTATAAGGTAAAGATCGTTTTGAGTAATGTAAATGCATCGATAATGACCAGTCTGGCGATGTTCACCGTTTGTATTGTGAGCCCTACGAATGCTGAAAAATATAAAGAGGATGCATTCAAGAATCCTGTGGGCACGGGTCCTTTCAAATTCGTCGAATGGGTAAAGGATGACCACATCACCCTGGTGGCCAATGAGAATTACTGGCGGGAAAGACCCAAGCTGGATAAACTGATCTTCAAGGTAATTCCCGATGCATCGGCAAGACTGATGGCCCTGGAGGTTGGTGAGGTTCACGGTATCGAATATCCCAATCCCCCTGATTTTGACAGAATCAGAGCTAACAAGGATCTGAAGCTTCTCACTGAGCCGGGAATGAATGTCGGATATATGGCCATCAATTCCGGCTATGGTTATAAGGATGGTAATGAGAACAGCAAACGTGATGCGGATGAGCCTTTAGTCAAGACTATCGGATATCTTGAGCCCCTTACCAAAAAGAAGGTAAGAAAGGCCCTCAACCACGCCATCGATAAGCAATCGATAATTGATAATATTTATATGGGAACCGCTTCTGTTGCAAAGAACGGGATGCCCCCCTTTATGCCGGGATACAATGACGATGTAAAAGATTATTCCTACGATCCCGAAAAAGCCAAAGGGCTTTTAGCTGAAGCCGGATATCCCGACGGCTTCGATGTCACTCTCTACGTAATGCCCGTATCAAGACCCTCTATGTTCGATCCTCCCAAAATCGGAGAGGCAATTCAGAGCTATCTGGCCGCTATAGGCATCAAAGTAAATATCTATCAGGTCGATTGGGGAACCTATCTCCAGGAAACTCAGGACGGCAAGGCTCAGATGTGTCTTTTGGGATGGACGGGAGATAACGGGGACCCGGACAACTTCTTGAACGTGTTATACGGGCCGAATGCCGGTAACATAGGCCTGGCGGGGAACTACGGCTTCTATATGGAAGAAGAAGGGCAGGATTTACTTACCAGGGCGCTGCAGACCTATGATGTGAAAAAAAGAGCGGAATACTACAGAAAATTTCAGGATCTTATCCATGAAGATGCCTGCTATGTATACCTGGCTCATTCAAACCAGAACGTCGCTTTCAGGAAGAATATAGAGGGCTATGTGCTCCATCCAACGTCCAGAAAGTTCTTCTACCCTGTATCGATAAAGTAGGAGAAACCTGACATCAAGTTTGAATCTTTTATAATAAAGGGGTGATTTTTTTCACCCCTTTATTTTTAGACAATAAAGCTGAAATGATGACAGGTAGGATCCGATGAAGTGGTACATTGCAAAGAGATTGCTCATGTTAATACCGGTGCTCCTTGGAGCTTCGGTCCTGGCTTTCGCCTTAATTCATCTGGCGCCCGGAGATCCAGCAAGAACAATAACAGGTGATCGCGCATCACCGCAGGCCATCGCTGCCATAAGGGAAAAATACGGTTTGGATAAGCCGCTGCCCGTTCAATACTGGATGTGGCTAAAGCAGGTCCTCCGGGGAGACATGGGACGCTCTATTGTCTCCAACGAATACGTAACCAAAGAGATAATGGAAAGGTTTCCCAATACCGTGGAACTCACTATCTGCGCTATGCTGCTGGCTATTGCTGTAGGATCTATTGCAGGAATCATCTCGGCATCTAAACAGTATTCGGCCCTTGATTATACAACCATGGGGATAGCCCTCTTCGGTATTTCAATGCCGGTTTTCTGGCTTGGTATTATGCTCATGATGATTTTTGGAGTATTCCTGAGGTGGCTCCCCATAAGCGGGCGTATAGATACTCTGCTTCCTTTCACACGCATCACGGGATTTTATATACTGGACAGCATAATAACCCTGAATTTTCGGGCTCTGATAAGCACGATTCGCTATTTAATCCTGCCTTCTGTTGCCCTGGCAACAATACCCATGGCCACCGTCGCCAGGGTCACCCGGTCCAGTATGCTGGAGGTATTGAGACAGGATTTTATAAGGACTGAAAGGGCAAAGGGATTATCCGAAAGGCTTGTAATCTACAGGCACGCCGTCAGGAACGCCATGATTCCGGTTATTACGGTCATCGGCCTGAACTTCGGCCTGCTGCTTGCAGGCGCCATCCTGACGGAAACCGTCTTCTCCTGGCCCGGGATCGGGAGGTACGTAGTTAAAGCCGTAACAATAAGGGACTATCCTGTAGTACAGGGTTGTGTGATGTTTTTTGCCTTCATTTTTGTCATTGTTAACCTGATTGCAGACGTACTCTACGTGCTAATAGACCCCAGAATTAAATATGAATAAGATATGATCAAATGGAAAGAAAAAGAGAGAGTCAAGTAAAAGAATTAATACGAAGGCTGAAATATAATAAATCGGCCCTTTTTGGCCTGGTTATAATTCTTGTACTTGTTTTTTGCGCCCTGCTGGCCAACTTTATCTCTCCCAATGACCCTACTCCCTCTCCCCCCGACCTGGCCAACAGCTTGAAACCCGGATTCTGGGGCAAAGATGCTGCACCGGGCATGCCCCTGGGAAGCGATGCCCTGGGCAGGTGTGTCTTGAGCCGGATTATCTATGGGGCCCGTGTAAGTCTCAGCGTAGGTTTTGTCGCAGTAGGCATTGCCATGGCTTTAGGAATATTATTCGGGGTCATAGCAGGTTTTTTCGGGGGATGGGTGGATTCCCTGATCATGAGAATAGTGGACATCATGTTCGCCTTTCCCGCTCTTCTTTTGGCCATAGTTATCGTGGCGGTCATAGGCCAGGGATTGGACAAAACAATGATTGCCATAGGCATAGTTTACACTCCGCAGATGGCCAGGATTATAAGAAGCTCGGTCCTCTACATCAAGGAGATGGAATATATCGAGGTACAGAAAGCCATCGGCTCCAGCAACGCCAGAGTTATATTTCGCCACGTGCTGCCGAACAGCATAGCTCCGGTTATTGTTTACGGAACCCTGATGCTGGCAACAGCCATCCTTGACTGTGCGGCGCTGGGATTCCTGGGCCTGGGTGCTAAGCCTCCCACACCGGAATGGGGCGCCATGCTCTCCAGGAGCTATTCATACATCGTGAGCGGGGCATGGTGGGCAGCGACCTTCCCGGGAATTGCCATCCTGTTTTCTGTTCTGGGTCTCAACCTGCTGGGGGACGGCCTTCGGGACATCTTAGACCCCAGGCTCAAGACATAGAAGGCATATGGAAGAACTACTTAAGATAAATGACTTAAGAACATACTTTTTTACCCATGAAGGAACAGTGAAGGCGGTGGATGGTATCAGTTTCAGGATTAACCGGGGTGAAACCCTGGGAATTGTCGGAGAGTCAGGATGCGGCAAGAGTGTCACAGCGCTGTCCATTCTGAGACTAATAGCTGACCCCCCTGGAAAGATTGTAAGCGGCGAGATTCGATTCGAAGGTAAAAACCTTTTGGAACTTGATGAGAAGGAAATGAGGGATATCAGGGGTAAAAAGATATCCATGATCTTTCAGGAGCCCATGACTTCGCTGGATCCCGTATTTACCATTGGATATGAGATCATGGAAACCCTTCAGATACATCAAGGATTAAAAAAACAGGAGGCAAGGGAAAAGGCGATAGAGGCATTGAAGATCGTAAGTATGCCTGATGCGGAAAAAAGGGTGGACAGCTATCCCCATGAATTATCCGGGGGAATGAGACAGAGAGCGATGATCGCTATGGCTTTATCCTGTAATCCAACCCTGCTTATTGCGGATGAACCGACAACGGCATTGGATGTTACCATTCAGGCTCAGATCTTACAATTAATTAACAATCTAAAAAAGAAACTGGGCACTTCCGTAATACTGATAACCCATGATCTTGGTGTTATTGCTGAAATGTGTGATCATGTTGCCGTTATGTATGCAGGACATATTGTGGAGTACTCGGATGTGGATACACTTTTTCGAAATCCCCTTCATCCATATACAAAGGGATTGAATAAATCTATACCAAGACTGGATGCGGAAGTGGAACGTCTTGATACTATCAAAGGTCTGGTACCCAACTTAATCGATCTTCCTGATGGGTGTCCCTTCTATCCGCGCTGCGATTACTCTTCAAAGACATGCCTTGAGGAAATGCCTCCCTTAGCTGAAGTGGAAGATCGTCACCTGGCAAAATGCCATTTATATAGAGGGAATTAAAAGTTGGAGAAACTGGTAGAGGTCAGGAATCTGAAAAAATGGTTCTGGACGGGTAAAACGCTTCTTGGTAAAAAAGAATCCATCAGGGCTGTTGATGATGTGAGCTTCTATATTAAAAGGAGAGAAATTCTCGGCCTTGTAGGAGAATCCGGATGCGGGAAAACAACATGCGGCAAGGTGATCCTGAGGATATTGGAGCCTACAGCCGGCAGTATTTACTTTAATAACCGTGACATTACACATTTAAAAAGAAAAGAAATGATGAAGCTGAAAGAAAAGATGATGATCATCTACCAGGACCCCTTTGGTTCCCTTGACCCGAGGATGACCATAGGGGCCGCTATCGCCGAGCCTATGGATGTACACGGAACCGTACCTAAAAAGGAAAGAAAAGATAGAGTAATAGAGCTTATGGGGAAGGTCGGCCTATCTGAGGAGCAGATAAACCGATACCCCCATGAATTCAGCGGTGGGCAGAGGCAGAGAATCGGTATTGCGAGGGCTTTAGCAACGGGCCCGGAGTTCCTGGTTGCTGATGAATCCGTATCAGCTTTGGATGTTTCCATTCAGGCCCAGATAATCAATCTGCTTAAGGATCTACAGGAAGAATTCGGTCTTAGCCTTTTATTTATTGCCCATGACCTGAGTGTCATTAAACACATAAGCGACCGGGTCGCTGTTATGTACCTGGGCAAGATAGTCGAGATGGCTCCCAGGAGAGAGGTGTTCGCTAATCCAAAACATCCCTATACAAAGGCATTGCTTTCCGCCATCCCAGTACCGGATCCGGGGCAGAGAAGGAGGGGAGAGATACTTATGGGTGATGTTCCAAGTCCTATCAATCCCCCTTCCGGATGCCGATTCCATACACGGTGCGATCATGTTATGGAGATTTGCAGGGATAAAGAACCGGAGCTGATTGACTCAGAAAATTCACATTACATAGCCTGTTATCTGTTCTCAAAGTGAATAATTATGAAGCCTCAGTATAAAGAACTCTGCAGTCTCTGCCCGGAGGTTGATGAGGATTTAATCCGGCAGCATCTTACCCGACTGCAGGATCGTTATTTCAATCTCTTCGATCAGAAACAAATCTGCAAGCATCTATGCGCTTTAAGCAGATTATCCTCTGAGGAGCCGGTACAGATTCTCATAACTCCTTTAGAGGACCGGACTGTTGAGTGTACGATACTGGCATTTGATTACCCTGCTGAGTTTTCAGTGATAACCGGAATTCTTGCATCTTCAGGATTAAATATACTCTCAGGAGATATCTTCACCTATGAACGGACCTCTGATGCCGGGAGGAAGCAGTCGGAGAGACCGGCCCTATCATTAGCAAAGCGGAGAATTAAGAAAAATCTCCTCAAACGGCGGAGAATAATTGATCATCTTTCCGGGAATCTGGAGAGTTCTCTTCCCTTTGAAATATGGGAAAATCGTGTCAAAAAACAGTTTTCCGAGGCGATAAGATTACTGGAAAGAGAATCGAGCACCTCCTTAAAAAGTGCTAAGCAGATGGTCAATGAGCTGGTCGCTGAGAGGCTTAACTCTTTAAACCTGCAATCAGAATCTATTTTATATCCCGTACATATCGAGGTAGATAATGAGGGAACTGAAACAAAAATGAAGGTGGTTACTCAGGATACCCCTTTTTTCCTATATGCTCTAAGTACGGCTTTAGCCCTCAGGGGCATTTCCATCGAATATGTGCGCATTCGTACAATTCAAAACCGGGTAGAGGATGAATTTTCCTTTTTAGATTCTAAAGGTAGAAAAATATTGAAAGAGGACCTGCTCAACCAGGTGAAGCTGTCCGTGCTGCTAACCAAGCAATTTACCTATTTTCTGGGGAATGCGCCCGATCCTTATGCTGCCCTCTACAGGTTTGAACAGCTCGTTGAAGAGATCATAACAATGCCTGAGCAGAGAGGCTGGTTGGACCTGCTCTCCAATCCTTTTATCCTACAGGATCTGGCACGGCTTCTGGGTGCCAGTGATTTCCTGTGGGAGGAGTTTATTCGCCTGCAGTACGAAACCCTGCTGCCTATGCTCGAACCCCATATAAAGGGAGAGAGCTTCAGTCAGCCGCTCTCATCCCTCAAGACAAGACTGGAAGAGACAATAGCGCGGGCCTCCAGCTTGAAAGAAAAGTACAGCCTGCTTAATGAATTCAAGGACAGGGAGATCTATCTCTTCGACTTAGACCATATTCTCAATCCCGAAGTGGATTTTAACATACTCAGTGATCATCTTACATTCCTGGCAGAAACGGTTGTAAATAAAGCCGTGGATCTTACCTATGAACAGTTAACCAGGCGGTACGGAACACCCCGGACCATCGCGGGGCTTGATGCTCACTTTGTTGTTTTAGGATTAGGCAAGCTGGGGGGAGGAGATTTGGGATATGCCTCGGACATCGAGTTGCTCTTTGTATACAGTGACAATGGCTTTACCGATGGTGAGCAGTCCATAACCAATCTTGAGTTTTTTAACCTGCTGGCGAGGAGATCCGGCAGGCAGATACAGACAAAGAGGGAAGGCATCTTTCATGTGGATCTTCGGCTCCGGCCCCATGGTGCCGCCGGCCCACAGGCTTGCAGCATGGAGGCGTTCTGCCAGTATTACGGTCTTGGGGGAGAAGCCCATTCTTTAGAGCGTCTTGCCTTAGTGCGCATGCGCGCTTTTGGAGGGGACAGGGATCTGGGAGCCAGGATAGAGCGTCTCAGGGATGAATTTATTTATTCAGGAAAGAATATTGACCTTGACCAGTTACGCAGGGCACGGCAGAAGCAATTGGATAAGAAAACAGAAAAGGGCCGGCTTAATGCCAAGTTCAGCCGCGGCGCTTTAGTTGATTTAGAATATACAGTCCAGCTGCTCCAGGTACTATACGGAAGGGAACATCCTGAGTTAAGAACCGTCCGAATGAAAGAGGCATTAAGAAACCTGGCTGATGTAAAAATACTTACGGATTCTGAATCTGAAAGGATCAGCGGGGCCTATCGATTTTTTCGCAAACTTATTAACAGCCTGCGTATGTTGAGGGGATCGGCTAAGGATCTTTTCCTTCCGGACCCGGATTCCAATGAATATATTCACCTTGCACGACGAATGAGCTACAGCAGCGGCCAGACCCTGTCTCCAGGGGAGCAGCTTCATTTAGATTTTGAAACCTATACTGCCACTATCAGAGTCTTTGTAGAGCAGCATCTTGGCAGGGAATCTCTTCCCGGTCCGGCTGTGGGAAATGTAGCGGATCTAATTCTTTCTGACCGTCTTCCTATTCCTCTGCAAAATAAAATCCTTACAAGTGCAGGTTTTAAACAACCGGAGCGTGCTTATACCAATCTCCGCAGTTTAGCCGGAGCAGATGCGCGGCGCAGCTATTTCGCCAGATTAGCGGTTTTAGCAGTAGATCTCCTTAAGTATCAACCGGATCCGGATATGGCTCTGAATAACTGGGAGAGGTTCATTCAGTCCTTAGAGAATCCGGAAGAGAACTTCAGACTGCTTTTATCCCAACCGAAGCGCCTGGAGATCCTCTTAAGTATTTTTGCAGGCAGCCAGTTCCTCTCTGATGCCCTGATACGGAATCCTGAATTCTTTACCTGGGCAACCAGGCCGGAGCACCTTCATAGGATGCGTGAGCTAAAGGAAATAGAAACATTTTTCACGGAGCTGTCCGGGCAGGCGGTCGGCCATGCGGAATGGCTTAACCGGCTTAGAATCTATAAAAGGAGAGAGATCCTGCGTATAGGAATTCGGGATATTTTTTTGGAGGTGCCGATCCGGGATATTATGCAGGAATTATCCATGCTGGCAGAGGCTATCCTTAAAGTAACATTGAACCGTGTATGGAAGGAGATGAATGGGAATAGTGGGCTTGAGGATTTCTGCATTCTGGCTTTAGGAAAGCTGGGCGGCTGTGAACTTAATTACAGTTCGGATATCGATATACTGGGAGTTACTGCTAACGGGATATCGGCCGAGTCCAGAGAACAGTTCAGTCGTGTCATGGAGAAGCTGGTTCGGGATCTTTCAAGTCACTCGGAGGAGGGTTATACCTACCGTGTGGATCTTCGGCTCAGGCCGTATGGGAGATCGGGGGAACTGGTGAGCACATTAGCAGGATTAACCCGTTACTTCACCAGGGAAGCCTCCCTGTGGGAGATTCAAGCACTGTTGAAAGTAAGACCTGTAGCGGGCAGTCTTAAGCTGGGAGAGAAATTTATGGAACAGACTCGCTCTCTGCTTCTGGAAATTGATACAAAAAGCATTTTACGATCCATTGGATCCATTCGGCAGGCCCGGGTGCGGGAGCTATCAAAAGATTCTTTACCCGGAGTGAATATCAAACTGGGGGCAGGCGGAATACGCGATACGGAGTTCCTCGTACAGGGATTACAGCTCATTAATTTTAAGGGAGATCTCGCTTTTTTAACCGGAAATACACTGAAAGCTTTGGATGAATTAAAAAGAGCTTCTGTATTTCCCGCTTTAGAGGCCGCGCAGTTGAAAAGGGATTATCTTTTCTTGAGAAGGATCGAGCATTTTATCCAGATTTTTGAGGACAGGCAGACTCACACACTTCCTAAAGATCCTGAACAGCTTGCCGTCCTGGCCAAGAGAATGCTTGGTGTCGATGCAGATGCTGATCAGTTTTCGCAATTAGTCTCAGCCTGCCTGCGTAGGATTCAAGATGCGTTTACTAAATATATTTTAAGGTAATCTATTATGATCGTACATTACAGTGAACTTTACTGCTTTATCCCGAACCTATTGCCGAATTGACAATAACCCTGGCCGAATGTATCATCCCACACATGAATGAGTTAGCCGTAGAGCTCAGGGGGAAGCGGTGAAACAATTTGACTGTGTTATTAAAAATGGATTTATAGTCTATCCTGAAAAAACAATCATGGCTGATCTGGGTATATCCGCAGGACTTATTAGCGCTGTCGAAAGCCCCGGAAAAGTCAGCGCGTCCACGGTTATTGATGCGGGGGGATGCCATGTTCTTCCAGGAGTAATAGATCCGCATATCCATCCTGTGTATCTGGATGACCTGGGGGAGATTTCAAAGACCGCCGCTTTTGGAGGTGTAACCACTCTAATCCATTACGCCTATGCCAAACCAGGAAACAGTCTTATTGAAGTGATAAAACAGTATCGGGAAGAGGGGGAGGCGGCCTCCAGCCTGGATTTTGCTCTCCACGGCGGACTCTTTGAGACCCTCAAGCAGTCGGATGAAATCCCTGAAGCAATCAGGCTTGGTGTTACTTCTTTTAAGATGTTTATGGCATATGCCAAACTGGGATGGATGACCGACGATTATGCGCTTACAAAGGCTATGGATATTCTCCACAAGCACGGAGGAATGGCAGCAGTTCATGCGGAAAACGGGCTGGCTATCGATTATATTCAGGACAAGATGCTTGCGGAGAAAGCGAATTTTGCAGAGCGCTTTTTAGAGACCAGTCCCGATTTAGCCGAGGCTGAGGGAATTTTTCGTGCTGTTTCCATAGGTGAGCTGATGGGATGCACTGTATACATTCCACATGTCTCTTCAGAGGAAGCCCTGAATGTCATGCGTTTTTGCAAACAGATGGGGCGCCGTGTTTATGCGGAAACCTGTCCGCAGTATCTATGCTTGACCTGGAATGAGCTAAAAGACCGGGGTCCTTTGGGCAAGGTGGGTCCCTCTATCAAAATGGATAAGGACCGGTCTGCTCTCTGGCAGGCTATTCAGGAAGGTCTGATTGACACGATAGGCAGTGACCATGCCCCAAAGGCTAAGAAGAAGGAGGATAATTTTTTCGAAGCCCCCTACGGCTCTCCTGAGATAGAGACCATGCTACCCGTTATCTGGCATTACGGAGTGAACAGGGGTCTGGTAACTCCCAATAAGATAGCCCGGCTTCTCTCTGAAAATACGGCTCGCATTATGGGATTGTTCCCTCAAAAGGGCCGGCTGGATATAGGCTCCGATGCGGATATGGTGATATTTGACCCATCGGAGTCCTGGACTATTAGCGTGGAAAACCAGCATTCACACGCTTCCTATACACTTTTTGAGGGAAAGGAGATCCTTGGACGGGTACGACAGGTTATATCCAGGGGAAAGCTCATTGTTGACCGTGAAAGATATCTGGGAACACCCGGAGCAGGCAAGTTTAAGCCCACGAGAGCAGGCCGACAGGCCTGCTTCCAAGGTGCAGCCTTCATAGGCAGCCTACCATTGTAGTCAACAACCATGAATTCCTTTAATAGGTGTTCAACAGCACCTTTCCATTAAGCGGCTGGATCTAGCCACTGGACAGGGCCGTCATCAGGGTATTGAAAGTATTCATTAAACTCTGCCATGAGTTATTGTATTATCATTTTAAATATTTCCTGTTTTTCCAGAGCAGAACGGTGAATGAATATTCTTCTTCGATTAAATCCGGTTCCGTACCATTATGTTTAAGCATTCCAGCAATAATCTTACGAGGCACCCCAAGACCAGTGGCCTCAACATAATGGTAGTCCCTTAGCACTTCCTTAATCAGTTCATTACGAGTTGCTCGACAACCGGCTTTCATTCGCTCTATAGTCATTATATTGGGAAGTCTACCCGGACTGACTATTTCCAATCTGTCATTATAAATGGAGATTTCAATATCTGTTCCTGTTATCGTGTAGTCTCGGTGTGCAATGGCATTAACTACAGCTTCTCTGATGGCTTCAGATGGATAATCCGGCTTATCAATGCGCTTGCCGTTTTCTAGATAGGATCTGGAATGGGTGTTCCTGCGTACAAACTCTATGGCTCTCTCAACCAGTCCAGTATCAACAATTTCTCCAGTCTCATTAAATCTTGCAACTACAGGGCCTCTAATCATATCTCGTTCGATGGTTTTATAATCCTTCTCTTGGCCTTGATATGCTGACGCAGATATACCTGCCTGCGGAAGATAACGATTTGGATTCTTCCCAAACAGGAGAATTCCTCCCACAGAAGGGATATGCCTATTCTGGTCAGTAGCCATTATCTCTGTATTCACCAGAAGCTGCTGCCATGCTTCCATATCATCGTCAGGAGGGATTTGTTGTTCCCGTATATCTCGGAAGTAATTTTTTAATCTAAGCATATCCAAATCCTCAAATGTAGCTCCAGGAACAGATTTTAGATCGAATCGAATTTGACCTCGTTGTTGAAAAAGTCTCTGCAGTTCTTCTGAGCTTGCTTCTCTGTTTGCTGAACCTACACGGATATAATAATATCTATGGTGATTATGCCACAGATGATGTACATAAAGTCCTCGTGAAAAAGTGCAAACTACAACAGATTTACTTTCAACCTCAAATGTTTCATAAAAAGGAATGACTTCCGGTTTTACTTTATCCCTGCATATATTCACTACCCACTCTTCCAGGTTTTGTCGTGTTGTACCTCGAATTGTCGCCAGACAATCATCATCTATTCCCAGAAGAATAACCCCTCCCTGAAAATTTAAAAATGCAACAATTTCTTTAGCAAAATCAACAGGCTGCACATCATCTCTTTTAAATTCAACCGCTGAGTTTTCACCGTTTCGGATGATCTCTAATAAATCAGTTTTATTCATAACTCTCTTTATTTCCTCTTAAAAGCCGTATTTAGCTCTGCACATTTCAAAGGCGTCTTTACCTCCTTCAAGGATTTGTTCCACATTCAGGCGAACATTTCTGTCATCAATCGAGCCCATCCATTCTACCGGAATTTCTCCATGCCCTAAAGCCGCCTCGCCAACTGCTTTAAGCCCCACTATAAGCTCTGCATCTCCAAGAACCGGAATATTTGCATTATGGGTGGAAAAAATGAATTGTCGACTCAATTTTTCCTCCCGCATTTTGGGGATAATACCTTCTGCGATAAAGAAGTTATCCAGATCGTCTTCCGGTTGATCAATAATAAGTGGAGCATCAGATTCGAGTAACAGGAGAAGAAGAATGGTTGTTGCTTTTTGTCCGGTAGAAAGATCATTCATTCCTTTCCAGATTTCCTGATCCGTTGAACCTACATTAAGCTACATGTAAGTAGTATGCGGCATGTCGAGTTCTTCACCTGCTCCAGAAATATTTCTTCACCTGCTCCAGTAATTCGGCGAGCCTGATCCGGTGAAATATTAAACTTATTTTGTAATTCAACTGCACCCTTTCTGCATGTTTCTACAAATACAGGCAGTGAAAGATCAACGTTTCTTCTGAGTGCTTCAATTGCTTCGCTTAATCTTCCACCTATCTTTTGGCGCATCATTTCGAAGAGCGGTTCACGTTCGCCACAGAAAGAGACTTTTACCCTAACCTGTTTATTTAATGATCTATTTACCTTGTTGGCAGCGTTTTCGATTGCTCTGAATTCCCTCGCCTTTAAATCTTCCCAATCTATAAGTAGACTGCGCCGCCTTACAATAAGAGCTTGCTTTTCTTTATTCAATTTCTCCTTTCGATCTTTCAAGGGTTTTAGTCCCTCAATCTGTCTCCGCAGTCTAACGAATTCCTCTCCATCGATTGCTTCTTTTTGAAGTTCACGCAAAAGTTTCTCATATTCATCCTGCACCTTTTGACGTCGTTTTTCCCACTCTTGCGAAATTTTCTCTATATCTGCTTCTGCGATGTTTAGATATTCTTCAATTTCTCTAATAACCTTTTTTAGATTCGTTTCTAACAAAGCTAAAATGGAATCAATCCTCTGCAGTGTTTCTCTGCCTGGAAGATCCTTTAAAGATACTTCAGAGACAAAAGCTCGATCAATCTCTATTGCCATTCTAAAACTGTCAAGACCCTCCTCTATTTGGAATAAACGAGATGAAGCAGTTGCAAGAACCTGTTCTTCCTTTACCAGCAGACTTTGATCCTTTAATCTTTCCTCCAGTCCTGCTTCTTTAAATCGATTTAGGGTCTCTTCAAGCGCGGGTAATCGATTGATATTTTCAGAAATCTCGATCAATTCTTTCCCTATATCAATAAGTTTCCTTCTGGTTAGTGTCAATTCCTTAAGCGTTCTCATTTTTTCTTGATTCAACTGGGGATCATGATCTATGAAACGCTCCAACAGTCCTACTAATTTGGTGGGAAACCTGGTAAGCTCACCAATTTCATGTTGACCATAAATTTCGACATATCGACAGATATCATTCGGTGATAAACTTAGTACATTTCCCTCAGAGTCCTTGATGACAGGAGGATTCGGATATGTTCTTTCGATAAGGTATTCTTTAAGGGAAGGATGATGGGAACGAATGAGCAGGGAAATTTTTGTGCCACTACGGATCACTTCTTTCAATATGCCCGAAGAAACCTTTTTCACCTCCTCACCAAATTGCTCAAGATCGAGGACATAGCGAAGACTTTCTATAATAGTGGACTTTCCTGTTCCTCTTCCCCCAATCAACACGTTCAGATTCCCATTTAAATGAATTGCAGCTCTGTCAAGAAAGCCACCTTCCCAGTTCAGTGCTATAAATTCAGTATGTTCCGGAGGTACTTTTTCAGATAGAAGGCGAATTCTGGAATCTGGATCCAGAAAAGCCTGCCTCAGTCCCTCAACACCTGGAAAGGACATCTTGATATAGGTTGAAGTCTGAACAGATTCCAGATCTTCAGGTATTCCCACGTCAGATGCATTTACAACAGCAATCTTTCTCGTTCTTTTGTAATCGATGTTTTTATTCAGAATGATTTGCCGGTCCGCCTGCTTTAAATCATCTATAGAACCGGGAATCTGAACGGCGTAGAGATTAGAATCTTTCCAGGCATTTATCCTTGCTTCACCTGTAAGTATTCTTAACAGGCCTCCATTATTCGTAATATGAGCAGCTACACATATACCATCCCACTCCGTCTGGACCTTGTGCAGAATTTTTGAGAATGGCTCAGTTGAATTCTTTGTTGAAGGGCTGGTAGTATGTATCCCCAGATCACCCAGATACCTCTCCAAGACATCGATTTTTTTATTTTCATTAAAAATACAAAGTATGTGCACCCCTTCAGCGGAGGAAACTTCAAAACCGGGCAATATAATTATATCAGAAGATTCTGCCTTCTTTCTTATTTCATCAATTGCACCCACATGATTATGGTCAGTAACAGCAATAACCTTTATTTGAAGTTCTTCACATTTACGAATCAATTGGGAATTATACTCTTTTTCACCAAGTCCATGATCTTCGCCTCGATTGTTTTCTAAATAACGAAACGGATTTACCTGAAGTGCGCATCGGAAATATTTAGCACCGGCAGGAAGGCTCAGAGCTTTATTGATCCCATCCGGCCATGTTTTATTCATAATATTCATAAACACCTCTTATTAAGATTGTTTATAGTCTTCGTCCATGCGCTTCCTAAAAGCGAAGCAATCGTTGTAATGCTCTCCTCATCTTTCTAAATGATAGGTTATTATTAAATCTTAAAGAGCTCGATGATGCACCTGGAAAACAACAGCAAGTGATTATTTGCTATACAAATAAAATACTCAAGGGATACTAATTTCGGCCGGTAGATGAACTATCACTATTGTATAGCTCTATTGACAATTGTAATGGGTTTGATCAGTCCCCTAATGTATTCGTATCAATAGAATATCACTCTTTTGTGATGATGAATAGTGAATGCTACTAAAAGAAACATATATCCCAAGATTATTCCTTGTGCTTTATGCTTATGAGATTATCTCTTCATTACAGGCATTTGGTCACTTTTGCGGCAGCCTTTTGATTATTGATCCGCATTGAATTAAGACGTAAAGCAACTAGGTCTGTATATATTTTTTCCCCTGCCAGGTGTTAGCCTGCTTCATTTCACTACGCAACCGCTCGTAAAAATAAGCTTTTGGCCGGAAACCCCTGGGGCTTGCCAGTCTTGATTGGGGCGTATCACAGGTAAGCCTCATTATAATAGTTTTTTGGGGAAGCATCTCCAATGCTTTTATGCAGTACTGAAGGTGCCTCAAGTATGTGGGCACAATTATTTCTCCTGCTGAGAATTCATAAAACATGGGACTGCCTGTGGGAATATGCAGATTATGGATTTTTATTCCGTCAGGCATCAGGTGAGACACAAAACGAATAGTGTTAAGTATTTCTTTTTCTCCTTCATCCGGAAGCCCGAAGATAATATGAACGGTCAGTTTTAATCCCATACTTTTCAGTAGTTGGTAGGCCTTACTGAAAGTTTCTACAGTATGGCATCTGTTAATACGCTTAAGGGTTTGATTAGAGGCGGACTGCAGGCCCAATTCCACCCATATATCCAGCCCCAAATCCTTGTATGATGCCAGCAGATTGGCCGTGCCTATATCGATGCAGTCCGGACGGGTAGATACGATCATCTCCTTAAAAGGAGCCAGACTCAAAGTGAAATCGTAGATCCTTTTTAACCTTCTCAGTGGAGCATATGTATTGGAAAAAGCCTGAAAGTACAGTATATAGAGCTTGGCTGAATAGCGACCGCGCAGAAATTGAATAGCCTTAGTAACCTGTCTTTGAATTTCCGCACCATTTCTCTTAAGCCGCCACGACTTTCCCCTGGGATTGGAAGTGGGTTGTTTACTGATATCACCGGATAGATAGGGCGCCCTGGAGCCGTGCTCATCACAGTAGCTGCACCCGGGATGACTCCGGTCGTCGCCTCTATGGGGACAGGAGAATCCCGCGTCAATCGATACTCTGTATACGGGCTCTCCGTATCGTTCTTTAAGATAAGCTGAGTAGCTTCTGAAAAGGGAGGAGTGGGGCATCAGAATTACTATACCTGCAGGCAGGGATCGTCTCAAGACAGGGATGTTTTGTGCAAAAGCCGGGAAATCCATACTTAGTGTAAGGTTTGTGCATTCGGGCGGGATTGACAAGCATAGGCTGCAACTTTAGAGTTTAACGCACTATGCTATTACCTTTAGAATCTTGCGCGTTCAACGCAAGAAATAATCAAGTCAGCGACCAAAGGAAGTCCTGTGGACGCCCAAATATATTGTATTGGACTTTTGCTTTTAGAATTTCGGTTGCGTCTGTAAGCTGCGCTGGGAAAAAAGGCATTGTAATATTACTTATGACTCTCGGATTGATGAGCGGATGCAGCCTTTTCCGGAATGACACAATAAAACTATGTATCAATCGCCCGGAAATAGCGGCCTATATTGAATATTTTAATTCTCAGTTTGAGAATATCAGAGTTGAGCTGTGCTATAAATCATCCATGGTACAATCTCTTTTAGAGGGAAAGGAGACTCCGGATTTATACTTTGGAGAATGGCTGACCGGTTCAGCAGTCTTAGATTATTTTGAATCCCTGGAGGATCTTTTTAGAAAGGGACGAATCAATAGGGATGGATTCTACAAGACCATCTTGACTCCGGGAATTTACGAGAAAAGACAGGTAGTGCTGCCCTTTTCCTTTACTATCCCGGCTGTGATCTTCAGTTCTGCCGAGATCCAGGCTAACATGCCTAATCTGATTATTCCTATTGAATACTTAAAAGAGCAGGGCTCTCCCTTCAATCAGAAGGTAAGGTCGCAATTTAAGCGTATGGGGTTTTCACCTCTATGGAACAGAGACTTCCTCTACATAAGCTCGGTTCTTGTTGGTGCGGGTTTTAGAGAGGATAT
Source organism: Spirochaetales bacterium (assembly GCA_030615505.1). GTDB lineage: Bacteria > Spirochaetota > Spirochaetia > SZUA-6 > DRHE01 > JAUWZD01. Next base: position 33,350 of record JAUWZD010000043.1, read on the forward strand.
AGATAGAAAGATCCACTGGAATGATGAGGCTTTACAGAATGCTGTGGAATTCTTAAGAGAATGGGTAAATGAGATCAACGGCGGATACGACATGGAAAAGGCGTTTGAGGATAAATACATGTATGAGCCGGTATCAAAACTCCTTAAAGAAAACAGGATACTCTTTTATTTGACTGATTCCCGGCATCTTTTTCAGATCCTCGAAGAACAGAAAAGGGATAGAGATTTCCGCTGGCTGTCCTATGACCATAAGATCTATGTGAACGAGGAAGTTCTCTATATAGGAATCCCAAAACAGGCTAAAAACAAAAGAGGGGCCAGGATATTTTTAGAGTGGCTTTATCAGGGAGAAACCCAAAGCAATTTATTGAGGGTCAACCAGGCCAAGCGCTTGAGGGTATTCGGTCTTGCAGGCGGATTTTCCGCTTTGAGGGATATTAATGAGCGTGAATTCCCCAAGTATTATCCATTACTGATCGGCAAGATTCCTGCCGCTGATTATCTGCTGTTTCCCGGACCCATGCCTACAGATTGGGAAGAGATAAAAAATGATGTGGTCATACCATGGATTTTTGAATCTGCAATTTCAGAATCACAGCCCGAGGATCTGGAGCAAAAAATTAAGGTCTACAAATCCGGAAATAACATTTATTAATCATTTTCTTGACAGGCAGCATGTTTATGCATTACTGTACCATTATAAGATAAATTTTTATGGAGGTTCTTTTATGGCAACGGTTGAGTTGAAGAATATGACAAAGGTGTACGACGGCAAAGTAACAGCCGTAGAGAATGCCAATATCAACATCGGTGACAGGGAATTCCTGGTATTGGTAGGTCCCTCTGGCTGCGGGAAATCAACAACCCTGAGGATGATCGCAGGGCTGGAGGAGATTACCGAAGGAGAGCTGTACATCGACGGAAAGATGATGAATGATGTGGCGCCCAAAGATAGGGATATCGCCATGGTATTCCAGAACTACGCCCTCTACCCTCATATGTCGGTGTATGAGAATATGGCTTTTGGGCTTAAGATCAGGAAGTATCCCAAAAAAGAGATCAATGACAGAGTCCACGAAGCAGCTCAGATACTCGATATAGAGGAGCTTTTAGACCGAAAGCCCAAAGCCCTGTCAGGCGGTCAGCGGCAGCGTGTAGCCGTAGGCAGAGCTATTGTTCGAAAACCCAAGGTGTTTTTGTTCGATGAGCCGCTTTCAAACCTCGACGCCAAGCTGAGGGTTCAGATGAGAGCGGAGATATCGGCACTTCACAGCCGGCTCCAGGCCACAATAGTCTATGTTACCCATGATCAGGTTGAGGCTATGACCATGGGGGACAGTATTGTTGTGATGAAAGATGGAATAATCCAGCAGATAGGAGATCCCCTGGGGCTCTATAACAATCCGATCAACAGATTTGTAGCAGGTTTTATCGGCTCTCCGCCAATGAATATCATGAAGGCAACCCTAAAGGAAGAGAAGGGCAAGGTTATAACCGATGAAGGTGATTTTCAGCTTACTGTCGATTCTTCCATGGCGGGAGCACTGCGCTCCTATGTGGGAAAGGATGTTCTGTTCGGTGTGCGTCCGGAGGATCTTCTATACACGACTGATCCTAAAGAGCCAAACAGTTTAAAAACCCGAGTAGAGGTTGTGGAGCCACTGGGTGCTGAGATCCTGCTCTATGTGAGCACCAAGCTTCATCAGATTGTAGTCCGCATACCGCCGCATATTATTTTGCATGTGGGAGATGAGGTTTATTTTAAGCCGGCTATGGAAAAGGTTCACTTCTTTGACATTGAAACTGAAAAGACTATAGTCTAAAGTCATATAAGAGTATTGACAAAAAAAACCGGCGACATTCGCCGGTTTTTTTTGTCCAATTGTGCCCTCGGCAAGGCGTATTTGCTGAACTTTTAAAGCAAATCCTCATAATAGAATACGGTAAAATATTATAAGCGGGAGATGAGCCTGTGATTGTCACTGACAAAGGTAAGCCTATTGCAGCTTTGGTTAAGATTGAGAACGCGGATGATGAAACAGTTTACTCATTATCTTATTTAATGTCTTGCTTAACTCTTTGATTTTATATGGCTTTGCAACAACACCGCTGAAACCATATTTTTTGTATTCAGCCATTATGGGATCATTTGAATAGCCGCTGGAAACAATTGCTTTAACTTCAGGGTCT
>JAUWZD010000024.1 GCA_030615505.1 Spirochaetales bacterium
CCCCGGTCTCGCCATATGGTATTGAGAGAATGGCGGAGGCTGTGCGGCACAAGGTTACGATCAACGGCTTGGATTTTGGCCTTCTTCATGGCCTGATTCCAACGTTTAGACCACCAGGTGTTACCTAACCGGCTCCCATCCCAATAGCAGAATATTAAACTATTAGGCAAAACGTGAGAGGTTTTTCTTCTCCACTCTTTCAGGCATTGGGCTGCTTTCTTCGACAAGGGGATGTCTCTTACTTGATTCCACTTAGGCGCCCCCTCTTCTTTGACGTCCTTCCATGCCCTGCTTATCCGTAGGATTGCTTGCTCAAAATCTATATCGCCCCATTTCAAGACCAAGGTTTCCCCTCTGCGCAATCCACAGCAAGCCGTTACGAAAAAACACGTATAGCTTTGAAGATCATCCCAGGGACCCAGGGAATCATGAGGAAATAGAGTCTTAAGCTCCTTTTCTGTGAAAGCCCCACGCTCCTTTTTCTCATAATGTACAAGTCCTATTCCTTCTGTGGGGTTACGGTCCAGCTCTTCACGGTAAATCCCTTCTCGATAAGCAATCTTTAGTAAGCCGATAACATTATTTGCCGTGCTGGGGCTTACCTTCTACAGTAGGCAGGAACGGAAGTCTAAGATTTCTGTCCTTTTGATCTTTGATAAGGGCTTATTGGCAAGTGAATCTTTAAGGATATGCTTTTCGACCAGATATCGCCTGGTAATGGCATACCTCTTTGTTATAGATTTATTTTCATCAAGGAGCCGTCTTATATGCGGACAGCGATCCCAGGTAAAAAAAGGCTCGATATAGTCATGAAGTGAAATAAGCCCTTCCTCTGCTTTTTTCGCCTTCATTTCTTCAAGCCTTATGAGTACAAACTCCATAGCCTCTTTTTTTGATTTTTTGCCGGTGGTTCTCCAATCCGGTTGTTGCGGCGTATGCCAGTAATAAATACCCCGCCGTTTCCAAAGTCCAAAAGGCTTATTCATCACTAACCTCCTGAAAATTTCATCGACACTGTCGATAAAAATAGCACAAAAAAAGCACCTTCCCTCCCAGGAAAAGATGCTTTATTTGCTTATATATTAAACAATTATCAGTATGGGCGATGGCAGGATTGAACTGTCGACTTCTACCGTGTGAAGGTAGCACTCTCCCGCTGAGTTAATCGCCCGCCTAAATTATGGAATACAGAATAGAATCTACCCTGCTTTTCTATATGTGTCAATTAAATTACCCTGTCTTTCAAACAGAATAATTAGCCGTCTTCAGTATTGATGTTTATTTTAACCCCTTTCTGTTCAGACACATCTTCTAAAGCCGGAATTGTAATTTTGAGCAGACCGTTCTTGAAGCTTGCTTCCACCTTTTCCTGATCAAACTTATCCTGCGGCACGTAATATCGCTGGTCTTCAATATCCCTAAGCTTCAACCTCTTTTTGAAGTATTGAACTCCGGGCTCTGGTTCCGAATCGCGGTGCGCCCTGGCTGAAAAATAAAGGTGATCGCCGCGAAACTGAAGATTGATGTCCTTTTCCTCGAATCCCGCCAGGGCAATTTCAAAAATCAGGTTCTTCTCTTTTGTGAGGTAGATATTGGCGGGCGGATAGGAATAATGAGGGTAGAAATCCGTGCAGTTCCTCCATCTTCCTGCATGATGGAATCCCTCAGCCACACCCTGTTCAAAGGCTTCACCGAAATTCTGGGCGGCTTTAAAAGCCTCGTCCATAATTTTTCCAATGTCAAATGTGAAAACTCTACCTGTGCTTGCCATAGCAATACCTCCATAAAAAACTTATTGCCGGTCCCTTAACAAAGGCGGCCGTCCGAGAGGACCTGTTCGACTCCCCCCATTTTAAATGCTGCCTATAATTTAATAAGAGACACTAGCTATTCCAATGAAAATTTGTAATAGAAAAAAAACTCGGTTCAAAGTAAACTCAAATTATGGACACGATCATATATCTTGGCACTGGAGCCCTTACCGTAGCCTGGTCCGTATGGATATACCTAAGCTGGTCGGATCATGCCAAACTTCCGGATACCTCCGGAGCGCGCTTTCTATTGATTATCGGACCCAGCGGGTATTTTCTATTGATCGCTTTAGCAGGATGGGGAAAAGCGCTCCTCCTTCGTCTTGACTTAATCGGTATCGCTGCTTTTGACACTCTTACCATTGTGTGCTGGCTTTTACTTTTAATCATGCGCTGGTTCAGAACCCGGAATTTTAAAAAAGCCTATATAATCATACTTGTTCTCTATAATTCTATAGCCATTTTTTTTGTCGCACTGGCTCATCTGATCAAGCTCTTTCCTCCCCTGCTCATCGCTTTTGCCAATCTGATTCAACAGGTATCTGAAATCAGTTTCTTTAAGTTCGCATGGATCAGCTTAGATCCTGAAACACATGAGGGTGATTTAGTCTCCATGCTGAATAAAATCCTGATTGCGCTGCTCTCTTATGTTCCGATTTCCCTCTTAAGAGCGCTATATGTAAACCGCCAGGTTAACCGTCAGCGCAAGAAGATGGCCGAGGAAATAAGTATGCTTAAAGGTAGGATTAAACAGATAGAAGAGAAGATTTCCGATTAAGCATTTGCCCATCGCAGATTACATCCGCAACCTGATTTTTATACGCTAAAATCCAACAAAACATTTTCGGTCGCTGGACTTGATTATTTCTTGTGCTGAACGCGCAAGATTTTAAAGGTAATAGCATATCGTGATTTTTTATTTTTCTTTCTGAAAGCGAGATTTTTCAATAAGCTGGTTCAATGAGCCGCAGCCTGAATTCGTTAAAGACCGCAGTGTATAGAATCTGCAGTTCTTTTTAACCGGAACTTCCAAGGGAAAGTGGGTGACAATTATAACAGGAACCGGATGAAGCTCAAGCAGGTCAAAAAGCCTCATCCACAGTAGTCTGCGCGCCTCCTCATGCAAACCGGTAAAAGGCTCATCCAGGAGTACGGCTTCCGGGAACCGTGCAAAACAGCGGGCAAAACACAGCCTCTTTTTCATGCCTCCGGAAAGCTCTTCAGGATATCCGGCCTCCTGATTGGACAGTCCTACCTCTGTAAGCAGATAGGAGGCAAAACATAGGGATTCCTCCATAGAATTGCCGCTGTAAAAAAGAGGCAAGGCTGCATTCCATGCATTGCTTCTCCAGGGTAGGAGCCGGTCATCCTGGAATACTAAACCGATCTTATCCGGTACGGTAATCCTGCCCGAGTCCGGCTCAAGAAGGCAGGAGGCCGCCTTCAACAACGTGGTCTTTCCCGTACCGGACTCACCTGAGATGACAGCGATCTCCTCCGGTTCAATAGTAAGACTTATGTTCCGGAGAACCTCCACTCCCGCCGGATATGTATAGGATACATTCTCAAGCTTAATCCCTTCATGGCTAAGATCCCTTAAGAAGGATTTCTTCATTATTTCCAGGGTCTCAGATTTACATTCGGAAGTTTTTCGCTCTCCGGCTTTCTCATCCCTCTCTTTGATTCTCAATAGCCTGGACAGGATCTTATTGGAGAAAATAATAAGAAATACTAAAAGCATTCCCCATGAAAAGAGATTCCGGACCTGCAGTGACTGATAGGCAGCCTGGATCTGAAAACCTATTCCATTATTGGATCCGAAGTATTCACCGACAACCGAAGCCTTGATCCCTAAGACGATCCCCAGCTTTAAAGAGGCAGCTATGAAGGGTTTAAGATGAGGAAATATCAACTCCCGCAGTTTCGGATAGAGCCCGGGTGTAAAAACTTTAAGCATCTCCTCGAGATCCCTTGGTACGGATGTCATTCCCTCGGAGATATTCATGGCCACCAGGGGGAAACATATCAATGCAATAACTAAAATCGGTGAAATATGTCCTGTGCCGAATATTAGTATAAGTGGAATAGCCCACAGTATGGGCGGGATTCCCTGAAGAAGAAGGATTAAAGGCCTGAAAAAAGCCTTAAGTTCCTTGCTTGCCCCGGATAATATACCCACTGCGGAGCCCAGAATAAAGGATAAAAAAAAGCCTAAAGCCACCCTGGAAAGGGTTATCAGAATCTGAATCCAGGTGTGAGCTATACCCAGCATATTAAATGTATCCAGGAGGGTGAGCCAGGGCGGTGGAATGATAAAACTTCCCACTAAAAGAGTCCCGGCCATCCAGACCAAAAGGAGGATGACAATCCCGAAGATGGCAAACAATTTAGTCATTCGAAGGAGTAAAAAAGAAATCCTCACCCAGGGGTGGACGGCTTCCCGGCAACAGGTCTCTGACCTCATTATAATAAGCCAGCACCCGCCTCTTGTTCTCGGCGAATGAGGGTACGGAAAATAGTGTATTGCCGATCGCCTCTTCAATGATCTCTGAAGACTGGCCCAGGACTAAAGCGTATGTCCCGGCCATCTTTTCCGGGTTCTGCTGAACATACTGGGTAGTTCTGCGCCAGTGTCTCACAAGTTCTACGATTGTATCTTTACACCTGGGGATTGAGGATATATGAGCAAACAGGCTTACCTGGGGAGACATGGGATCGCCTCCTGAAACGTCAGCCCAGGCCTGCTTATAGTCAATAAGCCTCTTCAATCCCTTATTTACGGCCAGGTTCGTAGCCAGTGGCTCCGGGAGGGGCGCTACATCAAGCTGTCCGAGTAATAACCTGGGCACGGTTTGAGGCAGGGGGGAGTAGCTGATAACAAGATCTCTATCAGGATCGATTCCCTTCTTTATCAGGATATAACGGGTCTGAAAATCCAATGGGGCTCCCGGAAACGGCAGGGCAATTCGCCTGCCCTTTAAATCGGAAAAACTCTTTATAGATTCGTCCCTGCCCATCAAATAGGAAACTCCCCAATTCCCCGTATTGACCATTATTAAAGGGCCTCCATTCAAATAGTTTTCCCATCCCTGGCTGGTGCCGGCAAATATCAGATCCGCCTCTCCCCTTATGAGCAGGACCAGGGCCTGGGGATGATTGATGAAGATCTCTGTCTTTATATCAAGCCCGGGAATCGGGTCTTCATCCGCTAAAAGCATAAGGGGCAGGGAAGAGGTTGTTTTGGGAACTAATATCCTTAAGCTGCTCTCATCAGGACTCTCGGGGAAGAGACTCACAGTGAGCACGACAAAAATAAGAGTGATTATTCCAAATAAACAAATAATTTTCCGTATCATGATTTACACATTTTAATGACATCTTCGTCACTATATATATTAATCTGTATGCTTAAGAATTGCCATAATTTAATTATCCTACTGCCGGATCTCATACCCCCGGCTCAAGTATAAAAACAAAGCGGTATTCATGATAATCAAAACCAGGAATCCGCTAATCAGCCAGGCGATGCTGGTCATTCCATAGGATGCTTCAATTAAGCTCACAAGTTTTACTGCGAAAGATCCCGCTCCGAAAGTCAATGTAAATTTCAAGCCATAACTTACAGAACGCCAGCGTGCGGGAGTCAGAAAGGCAACTATGCTGTTTTCAATAGGCTGCATGCCTAAACTGAACAGTACAAATATTCCAGCACATACAACCAACCAGAAATTTTTAAACATGGCCATTCCCAGAATAAACGGCAGTGCCAGACAGAAGAATACAAAATAGGAGCATTTAAGGCTGAAGCGGTCGGCAACACGACCGCCTATAGCCTGACCGATTATACCCACGAGATAAACAGAGGTGGCAATCAGACTGGCTGCCAGGGTATTGAAGGCCGGACTATCCCTCAAAGAGGGAAACATGCTGAACATACGGGTATGAATCCCCTCTGTTATGCTGCCCAGGCGATACTCTAGAAAAGCAGGAAGTATCACCGTAAAGCTCCGGTACATAAATCCGCTGAAAACCAATCCAATGCAAATGATCAGAAATAATTTACCGGCCGTCTTTCTTTCAAGAGTGCTCACCTGACTGCGATCTGTTCCCTTCTCTATTGAAAGAGGAGCAATCAGGCAGACAATCCCGAAGATTATTCCCGCTGTTCCGAAAACCACCAGGCTCTTCTGCCAGCCCATAAGATAGTTTAAAAGCCCTGCTAAAAAGGGAACGCTGGCCATGCCTGCATTACCCCAAATTCCATTGATGCCCATGGCCTTTCCGCGCTGTCTCACTCCCTGGGACACTAAAGCAATACCGGAGGGATGATAGGCCGAGCATCCTATACCGACCAGGGCAAAGGCTAGAGAAATTGAAAACAGAGAGCTCAGGAATCCGGTCATAATTAATCCAAAACCGGCTAAGATCATGCCGGAAGCCATGGCCCATTTATGCCCCAGATGATCACTGAGCCAACCCCATAACATCGCCAAAGTCCCGTAGAGGAAGTACATCCAAAAGCTTAAGTTTACAACCAATGAAAGCGGTAGATTAAGAGCCCTGCTTATAGGCATTATCAGAACAGGAAAAATCAGCATGAAGAAATGAGTCAAAAAATGAGAAGCAGAAGCAAAGAAGAGGATTCTCTTTTCATACGTATTCATGGCTATTTAAATGCCCTGGCAGTATTAACAGCTTTTCTCCAACCTGAAATCAAGAGATCCTTCTTACGACCATCAAGCTTCGGGCTATAGATTGATTTCTGTTTCCAGTTCTTTTCAATTTCATTTTTACTGCTCCAGTATCCGCTTGAAAGTCCTGCCAGATAGGCCGCACCCAAAGCCGTGGTCTCAGCTATATCTGCAAGCTGAACCGGTATTCCCAGAATATCAGCCTGAAACTGCATCAAGAAGGAGTTCCGAGAAGCTCCTCCATCCGCCTTGAGCATCTCAATCTTTTGTCCTGAATCCATTTCCAGGGCCTTGATGAGATCATACGATTGAAAAGCGATGCTCTCTAAAGCGGCGCGGGTGAGGTGCGCCCTGGAAGTCCCCCGGGTCAGGCCCACAATAGTACCGCGAATATCAGGATCCCAGTATGGTGCGCCCAGACCTACAAAAGCCGGCACAAAGTAAACTCCCCCTGTATCCGGTACCGAAGCGGCCAGCTTTTCCGAATCAGATGCGCTTTCTAAAATCTTCAATTTATCTCTGAGCCACTGCACAACTGCACCGGCTATAAAGATGGATCCCTCAAGGGCATATTCCAATCCCCTGCCGAGGTCCCAGGCAACGGTCGTTAACAGTCTGTTCTTTGAGGCAACAGCCTGATTCCCTGTGTTGATCAGTGCAAAACATCCCGTACCGTATGTGTTTTTAGCATTGCCGGTCTTAAAACAGGCCTGACCGAAGAGTGCCGCCTGTTGATCCCCGGCAACTCCTCCCACCCTTATTTCCTTACCGAATATCTCCTTCTCCGTGTACCCGAAATCACCGCAGGAGGGAACTACCTCCGGTAGTATCTCCCGGGGGATATCCAGAATATCAAGTATCTCCTTATCCCATTCTCCGGTGTGTATATTAAACAATAGAGTGCGTGATGCATTTGAGGGCTCTGTCAGATGCCCACCCGTCAGGTTAAAGAGCAGCCAGGTGTCCATGGTTCCGAAGCACAGTTCACCCTTTTTCGCCCTCTCATAAAGATTCGGAACATGTTCTAAAAGCCATTTAATTTTTGTTCCGGAAAAGTAAGGATCCAGGAGAAGCCCGGTTTTCTTGCTTATTTTGCTCTCTAAACCCTTCTCCCTCAATCTATCGCAGAGCCCAGAGCTTCTCCTGCACTGCCAGACTATGGCATTATACACAGGCTTTCCGCTGGCTCTCTCCCAGATAAGGGTCGTTTCCCTCTGGTTTGTGATGCCGACGGAGACAATCTGCTCTGGAGCCAGGGAGGCAGCTTCTATGGCCTTCCTGGCTGATAAAACTTGAGTCTCCCAGATCTCTAGAGGATTGTGTTCCACCCAACCCGGTTTGGGGTAGATTTGAGTAAATTCCTTCTGAAAGCTGGAGACAATGCCCCCGCTTTTATTAAATATGATGGCCCTGGAACTGGTTGTTCCCTGATCTAAAGCGAGTATGTACCTCTCCATGAGCCGAACTATAGGTGCAGTCCGGCTGAAATTAAATCTCTTCAGCTAATTCGTCAAAATCTGCAATGGGCACTGCCTGTGAGCTTGTAAATGAAATGCCCGTCAGTTTGTGGATCGCTATAGAGCTTTTCATTGCTTCCTTTACTCCCGGGAGATCTACAATAAGAACAAGGTCGTAGTCACCTAAGAGAGCATAACTGGATTTTACAGTGCCGCCATACTTCTTGATAATACCGTCAGCCTTCTCCGTGCGTCTGGCGCTGATATCTTTGATAGCTGCTGATGAGTATTTTCCGAACATGAAAAATGTTGCCATGGTATCCTCCTTTAAAATAAGTTTAATGAACGTGGCAAAAAATTGCAAATTAATTTAAGTATTTGGCATTAAAATTATGGCCCTGCGTGCGGGCTGAATATACCTATTGGCAAAAGGAAGCAAAACTATTAGAATGGTTTAACTATTATAAAAAAAACTAAAATGTTCCAGCAGGCCAAACAGAACAGAATCTTTCAAGATGTTATTAATCAAATCCAGGAAGCCATCCTTCAGGGCAGGCTCAAGGCCGGAGATAAGCTGCCTGCTGAAAGGGAGTTGAAAGAAATGTTCCATACCAGCCGGGGAACACTTCGAGAAGCGCTGCGGGTCTTGGAGCAGAAAGGCCTGATTACAATCAAGACCGGTGTGCGCGGCGGTGCATTCGTTAAGGCTGTGAGCACTCACCAGGTCAGCGAAAGCCTGGATCTATTGATACGATATCAAAAATTATCTCTTGAGGATCTTGCCGAATTTCGAGAGGGTGTGGAGGGAATGGTTACAAGTCTTGCAGCCGGGAGGGCTAAAAAGAAAGATATAGAGCATCTTAAGTACCTTCTGAAGCAGGCAAAGATACACCTTGATGAAGGAGTTTCTCACTGGGATGATTTTATAAGTATTGACAATGCATTGCACATGGCGCTGGCTCATATCACCGGAAACCTCATGTACCAATCGGTTCTTCAAACAGTGCACGACAATATCAATAAATATTATGATAAATTCCTGACTAAGGAAGAGGAAATCATGAGAGAGAACTATCGGGATCTCTGTGGAATCGTTGAGGCAGTGGAAGATGGGCAAGCAGCTAAAGCCCGCCGGCTGGCCCAAGATCACGTAAATCGATTCAACCGATTCATGCAGGAGAAGGAACAACAACATGGGAAGTTGTGATCGGCAGAACTGCTGAGAAATATTATCACTAAAAAAAGCATTTAAACGAAGGAGCTAAATATGGCAAATGCAAAATATAATGTGCCCTTACCTCCTAATGAACCGACTAAAAGTTACGCACCCGGCACACCGGAACGCGAAACAATAAAAGCCAAATTAAAAGAACTAAAAAATCAACAAATAGAGATACCCCTGATTATAGGTGGAAAAGAAGTAAAGACCGGTAAACTGGCTCAGTGTATTCTCCCCCATGACCATCAGATAATAGTCGGCACATACCACCAGGCCGGTGAAAAAGAAGTGCAAATGGCCATTGAAATTGCCCTGGAAGCTCGCAAACAGTGGGCAGCAATGGATTGGCAGGATCGAGTAGCTGTTTTCCTGAAAGCAGCCGATCTCCTTGCCGGACCACGGCGATCCATATTAAATGCAGCGACCATGCTGTGCCAGAGCAAAACCGTTTATCAGGCTGAAATTGATTCTGCCTGCGAATTGACCGACTTTTTACGGTTTAATTCATTCTATGCCATGCGGATTTTTGATGAGCAGCCCCCCTACTCTCCTTTGGGGATGTGGAACAGGATGGAGTACCGCCCACTGGAAGGATTTATTTTTGCCGCAACACCGTTCAATTTTACGTCCATAGCCGGAAATCTACCTTCGTGTCCGGCTATTATGGGTAATGTGTCGCTGTGGAAACCGGCTTCGAATGCGGTTTATTCCGCTTACTATACTATGAAAATTTTCCAGGAAGCCGGTTTACCGGACGGCATCATCAATTTTATTCCCGGCCCAGGCAGTGAAATCGGTCCTCTCGTCCTGAAATCGCCTCACCTGGCGGGTATTCATTTCACCGGCAGCACGGATACTCTACACACAATGTGGAAAACAGTCGGCGACAATATCGAGAATTATAAATGCTATCCACGGATTGTGGGCGAAACAGGCGGGAAGGACTTTGTTGTGGCTCACAGTAGTGCAAATGTCAGAGCCCTTGGTGTAGCGCTGATTCGTGGTGCATTCGAATATCAGGGCCAGAAATGTTCTGCTGCCTCCCGCGCATATATCCCCAAGAGCATCTGGAGTGATCTCAAGGATTTCATAATCAGTGAATTGAAAACCGTGAAAATGGGAGACATAGAGGATTTCAGCAATTTCATAGGCGCTGTCATTGATAGGAGTGCTTTTTCCAAAATTACCGCTTACATCGAATACATTAAAAATTCGGAGGAAGCAGAGATAATTTACGGCGGTGATTATGACGACAGGGCAGGTTTTTTTATTGAACCAACAGTTGCTGTCACGACCAATCCGCATTTCCGCACCATGGAAGAGGAAATTTTTGGTCCGGTACTTACTGTGTATATTTACAATGACGATAAATATGAAGAAACCCTGCACTTGTGTAATGAAACCTCGCCTTACGGATTAACCGGCGCAATCTTTTCCCAGGATCGTCAGGCCGTGTCTGTTGCCGATAGGATTCTTGTAGATGCAGCAGGCAATTTCTATATCAACGACAAGCCTACAGCCGCGGTAATTGGCCAGCAGCCCTTTGGTGGCAGCCGTGCCAGTGGTACAAACGACAAAGCAGGAAGTCTTTGGAATATGCTCCGCTGGGTAAGTCCCCGGGTAATAAAAGAAAACTTTGTTCCGCCGTTGGATTACCGTTATCCATTTATGGAGGAAAAATAGGCAATGGCAGCTTTTTTAAGGAGAGAATCCAGGCCGCTGAATAGAACAGGATGGGGTAACAAAAATGGCAGACATTATACACCTGGGTAGAGAAAGAAAATCTCATAGATTAAAAACCATTGAAGCTTCTCCCTGTTCGATTGAATGTCCTCTGGGGACGAATATAAAATCATACGTGTCGCTGATTGCAGCGGGTCGATTCATTGAAGCCCTTGAAGTGGTGCGCCGGACCAATCCATTTCCGGGCATCTGTGGCAGGGTGTGTCCGCATCCGTGCGAGGATCAATGCCTGCGGAGGGACATCGATGAAGCGATATCGATTGTCGCGCTGAAGCGTTTCTTAGCTGATTATGAATTGAGCTGCAGTATTTTACCACGGTATGAGCGGTTGAACAATGACAAGGACAAAGGCAAGGTTGCAGTGATCGGCGCAGGTCCGGCCGGGCTTTCCTGCGCCGCCTATCTCGCACGTGTGGGCTACAAAGTGAATGTATTTGAAGCGCTGCCTTTACCGGGTGGTATGATGGCTGTGGGTATTCCGGCTTACCGTCTGCCAAAGGACATCCTCCGGGTCGAAATTGCTGCAATTGAGGCCCTGGGTGTGAAAATAGATTTGAACGTTAAGATTGATGAACAGGCGAAGTTTGATAAATTGGTCCGTGAGTTTGATGCGGTATTCATTGCCACAGGCGCCCAAAAGCCGCGCAGGCTGGATGTTCCCGGCGAGGAGGATGTGAGGCATGGGTTAGTTGATTGGACCACCCTGCTCCGCGAGGTAGCGCTGGAGCGGAGGGAAAAACCGGGAGACAGCGTTGTAATAGTCGGTGGAGGTAATACCGCAGTGGACTGCGCACGCGTTGTGCTGCGATTGGGAACAAAGAATGTGCAAATCGTATACCGGCGTTCTCGTGAGGAAATGCCCGCCTACAGAAACGAACTCGCCGATGCAGAAGAGGAAGGAATCAAAATTAATTTCCTGGCCTCGCCGGTAAGGCTGTTGGTAGAAAATGGAAAGCTTGAGGGTGTTGAGTGTATGCGTATGCGCCTGGGTGAAAAAGACTCAAGCGGCCGCCGCCGGGCACTGCCCGTTCAAGACTCCCGGTTTGATATTCCCTGTGATGCGATAATCCCGGCAATTGGCCAGGAGCTGGAGACCTCATTCCTGGGTGCTAAACACTCTCTAAGAATCTCCGGTGAGCATTTACTGGTGGTAGACCGGGATACGATGGCCACCAATCAGAAAGGAATTTTTGCAGGAGGTGATGCGGTTACCGGCCCAGCCAGTGTGGTAGAAGCCATTGCTGCAGGTCATTGTGCCGCACAATCTATTATACGCTACATTGACGGCCTCCCATTTAAATATCCTCCGGTCGAAATTCGGCGCGATTTAGCAGAACTGACAGTGGAAATTCCACCTCCTCAAAAAATGCTCCGTGCAGAATGTTCGCGATTATCTGCCGGAGAAAGACAGGATTCTTTTGACGAGATATACCGGGGCCTGACTGAGGCGCAGGCTGTTGCTGAAGCAGAGCGCTGTATGCGCTGTGGGCCGTGCCTGGAATGTAATGAATGTGTCGGTGTGTGCGACAAGAGGCAGGTCATTGTGGAAGCGGCAGGCTTAAGTGCAGCGAAAAAGCTGGAGGGGCCAGGCACGCTGGTCCGAGTTGCAGCGCAGGATTTTGTTTTTTCCGGGAATCGTGCCGAGCAATACGAGACATCCGTTTTTACTGTTGAGATTGATGAGCATTTATGCAGGGGATGCGGCTTGTGCGAAGAAATATGCATGTATCGAGCAATGCAGGTGGTGTATCGTGGTGATGGAATTTTCACTGCCAATGTCAATGAAGATATGTGCCGGGGTTGCGGGACCTGTGTGGCTATTTGTCCATCCGGTGCAATAAAGCAAAATTATTTTACCGCCCGTCGGATCAATCACCTGGTCAATGCCACACTAAAGCGGTGTGGCAGCAGATTCCCGGTGGTGATATTTGCATGCCGGTGGAACGCTGCGTTGAAATACGAATCGGACGGATTGCCTGCTGAAATTATTAGAGTTATGTGTACGGGGCGTGTGACGGGGGGGGACATTCTAAAGGCATTTCAAAAGGGCGCCGCAGGTGTATTAATAGTCGGTTGTGCAAATGATGATTGTCACTACGGGTTTGGGCGCCGTGCGGCAGATGAAAATCTAAAGCATGTGTCCGACATCCTCTCTTTGTTAGGATTTGGGCCCGAACGGCTACGGGTCCTACAGATTTCAGCCGAAGGTGGGCAGGAGCTTGCAGATATGGTAAAGGATTTTTTAAAGTATATTGAGAATCTAGGTGACATCCCAACAGGCAGGGAAATGTGATCGAAATAGATAAATTAGTTGAACAGTACAATATTCTCGATGTAGGGGAACATGCAGAGAAGTTGAACGAGACGTGCCCCGTGGCAGGGGTAAATCTTGAGTTTTCCCCGGAAAAAATCGCCATGCTGGCAAAGAAAGATCCGGGAGCACTAGTTGAAAGCCCATTGATCTGGGAATGCCTGGCCTGCGGACTGTGTAGGCAAGTTACAGAGCAGCGAGTAGATATGTCGCTATTTATTCGTAATGTTCGAGAACAGGCCTCGAATTCCGGATTTCATGGTACAGAAACTCACGGTGGCATGCTCATTACAACACAGCGGCTTTCCGCCTTTACCTCAGCAAATCCCAGACGAACCGGCTGGATCAATGAAGCATTGAAAGTAGAATCCGGAAAAGGTAAGTACCTGTACTGGGTAGGGGGGGCGCCCTTTTTTGATGCCGTAATGCCGGAGCTGAAACCTGCAGCCCTGGATTCCGCTCGTGCTGCGATTCTTCTTTTAAATAAATTGGGTGTCAGGCCCGTAGTGCTTGAAAACGAAAGGTTTTCCGGACATGACCTGTTGTGGACAGGTGATACGAAGGGTTTCCGCAGCCTGGCTGATCAAAATATGCTGGCTATCAAGAACTCCGGTGCAAAAGTGCTTATTGTTTCCTCGCCAGAGGATTACTACACTCTGGCGAAAAGTTATGCGGAATACTCAGGAGGGTTGGACTGTGAAATATGTCATATAACGGAATTCGTTGCAAATCATCTGTCTGAGCTGAAATTCAGCGAATATCGACAACGAGTGACATATCATGACCCCTGCCGACTGGGCCGTGGGATGGGCGTATACGATGCACCGAGGGAAATCCTCCGCGCTATTCCGGGTGTGGAATTGGTTGAGATGAAAAACACCAGGGATTACTCCTCCTGCTGTGGAACATCCTGCTGGACAAACTGCAACCGATATTCCAAATTGATACAAATAAATCGTCTTCGAGAGGCAGCTTCCGTTGGCGCGGAGGCACTGGTTACTACGTGCTGGGAGTGTGCGATACATTTTAACTGTGCAACGCGCCCTGAAGCCTGGCGCCAGGTTTTCATGGACGTTTCTGATCTGACAGTTCTTGCAGCATCACTATTGCAGGGATAAATTATGGGACGAATAGAAAAACATCCGATTTTATCAATCCCTAAAAGGCGGGATATTTCCTTTACGTTTAATGGCAAAAAGCTAACTGCAAAAGAAGGAGAAGTGATTTCTTCGGCCCTGCTTGCTCACGGGATTAACGTGTTTAGCAGTCATCCCTATGACGGGGCGCCGCAAGGGCTTTATTGTGCCAATGGCCAGTGTGCGCACTGTATGGTTATTGCCAATGGACTCCCGGTAAAGGCCTGCATGACTATGGTTAGCACGGGAATGACAGTGCAGAGCTGCGATGGAAATCCGAGAATTCCTGCTGATGATACTGTGCCGGAAATGATTAACATGCGTACAATTAAAACGCCTTTTCTCATTATCGGCGGCGGACCGGCAGGCCTTTCTGCTGCAATAGAACTGGCGAAATTTGGAGTGCAGGGTATTCTTGTTGATGATAAACATACACTGGGCGGAAAACTCTGTTTGCAGACACACAATTTTTTTGGTTCCCGTAGCGGATGCTATGCAGGAACCCGAGGTATTGATATTGCCCGCCTGCTCGAAGAAGAATTGAAAAAATACGGGAGAGATCTCGTGGATGTGTGGCTGAATTCACCCGCGCTGGGTGTGTTTAGTGACGGAAAGGTCGGCGTCATAAAAAAAGGCGAGTATATCCTTGTCAAACCGGAGATCTTGCTGGTAGCCACCGGCGCCCGTGAGAAAACACTGGCTTTTCCCGGGTGTGACCTGCCTGGTGTCTATGGAGCCGGCGCGTTTCAAACATTGGTCAATCGCGACCTGGTGCGTCCGGCCGAACGGCTGTTCATATGCGGCGGTGGTAATGTCGGACTAATCAGCGGCTATCACGCACTGCAGGCAGGAATTGACGTTGTGGGATTAGTGGAAGCACTGCCGAAATGCGGTGGATACAAAGTGCATTTGGATAAACTGCGAAGGCTGGGCGTACCTGTGTACACGTCCCATACGATTCTCCGCGTGGATGGAAAAGACCAGGTGGAAACAGTAAGCATTTGCGGGATAGATGACCGGTTCCGCCGGATTCCCGGGAGCGAGAAGATTTTCCGAGCGGATACATTGTTGATTGCTGTCGGCCTTTCGCCGATAAATGAAATTTATACCAAAGCAAAAGAATACGGTATAAAAGTATTCGCATCCGGCGATGCAGAGGAAATTGCCGAGGCCAGTGCCGCTATGTTCAGCGGCCGCATTCAGGCGAGGAAAATGGTCCGGGAAATCGGTAAACCGTGTATTATCCCAGAGGAATGGAATGAAATTACTGCCACACTGCGCAGCAAACCCGGAACGGAAATTGAGATGAACATTCGCACGCTCCCAGGGAAAGTATATCCGGTAATCCGCTGCATCCAGGAGATACCGTGCGATCCGTGTACTAAAGTCTGTCCCAACTTTACCATCAAAGTGAAAGAAGGCATCCTGACCGGGCAGCCGTCATTTGTGGGCGATGCCTGTTTGGGGTGTGCCCAATGTGTGTTGTCATGCCCCGCCCTGGCCATTGTTTTGGTGGACGAACGCTATGATACAGGGCATAAACGGGCGTTGTTGACACTGCCCATTGAATTGGCCGATCACACCATCGGTGTCGGAGAGGAAGTCACTACAGTGGGGCTTTGCGGGCAACGTATCGGCACAGGAAGAGTAATTGCATTTCGAAACGCTGTATCTCAGGACCGCTGCCGATTGATGCTTTTAGATGTGCCATTTGAAAACCGCCTTCAGGTTGCCGGGATTGAAGTGCGAGAGGCTACTGTTAGTACAAGCGGTAACTCTTTTCTAACGGAGGAAGAGGTTGTTATTTGCCGGTGCGAACGAGTAACTAAACACGAGATCGTAGAATTAATCCGCTCAGGATATCGCGATATGAATCAGATCAAGGCGGTCCTGCGCACCGGTATGGGCGCCTGCGGAGGCAAGACCTGCACAGAATTAATACTGGGATTGTTCCGCGAAGAGGGCGTGGATTTGAGAGATGTTACTCTCCCGGTACATCGACTCCCGGAAACAGAAGTCCCGCTGGGGGTGTTTGCCGGGCTAAAGAAGTAGAAACTAAATAAGGAAGAAAATTTGAGCAATAATTATGATGTGATAGTAATCGGCGGTGGAAGCGTCGGAGTTCCGACAGCATTGTTCCTGACCCTGGAAGGTCAAAAAGTCCTGGTAGTGGAATCGAAATCAGCGGTGGGCCAGGGCCAGAACAAGGCGGCTATCGGCGGCGTTCGTGCCACTCATTCCGATACGGCTAAAATCCTCATCTGCCGGGAGAGCTTACGCATCTTCAGTGAATGGGAGGAAACCTACGGGCACAACATTGGATGGAAGAAGGGCGGATATTGCTTTCCCGTATACAGATCACGCGAAGAGAATATTCTCAAATCCCTCCTCCCTATTCAGAAGTCCCACAGGCTGAATATTGACTGGCAGGATGCCAACGGTATCAAAGAAATCATACCCGGGATCAGGCCGGAGGGATTGATTGGGGGTACGTTTTCACCCGATGACGGTCAGGTCTCGTCGCTGCTCGCGATCGATGCGATGTTCCGTGTATCGAAAGACAGGGGCTGCACTTATCGTTTCCGCGAGAAGGTGCTGGAGTTTTTGATTGAACGCGGTCGCGTGAAAGGCATCAAGAGCGAAAAGGATACGTATTATGCGCCTGTAATAGTGAATGCAGCAGGCGCCGGTGCAATGCAGGTCGGGAAACTGGCGGGACTGGACATTCCGGTAACCACAGACAGCCACGAGGCAGGGATCTCTGCGCCAGTGGAACAGTTCCTGGGTCCCCTGGTTGTTGACCTGCGCCCTGGACCCGAAGGGAAAACATCCAATTTCTACTTCGCCCAGAACCACAAAGGATCTATTATTTTTTGTTACACTCCGAGCAAATTGTTTATAGGAACCAACAGGGAACCGACTTCCGAGTTTTTGCCAATACTTGCCCGGCGAATGGTCAGTCTGTTGCCACGTTTAAAGAATATGCTCATTCGGCGTGTCTGGAGGGGACTGTACCCTATGACGCCTGACGGACTTCCGATATGTGACTGTGTACGCGAGGTCGAAGGGTTGTACCTTGCAGTGGGTATGTGTGGGCAGGGCTTCATGATGGGACCGGGCGTGGGTCGGAACATTATGAACCTTATCCTTCACGGGACCCCGTTGGTGGCGCTAAATATATTTAATACATTGAGTTTCTACCGGGATTTCTACTCCTCAAAAAAAGAAGTGCTGAAATAATTTACCGGATAGCCTATTCATCTCTTTTTGAGCGAGAGACCGGAAAATAGATGAGTATCTCATTTTTTTTGGCTTGTAAACGGCTCAGATTATACTATCATTAAATGTATGAAGAAGTATTTAATTCCCATACAGCTATTTTTGCTTCTGTTGTATTCTTATGGAGTGTGGGGAGAAGGGGGAAACAGTAACATGGCTTTCACCATTCGCAGCACCGCCATATCAGCAGGGGGTGCTATTGCAAGCATCTATACCTGTGATGATCGGGACATATCGCCTCCCTTAAGCTGGGAGAATCCACCTGATGGAACGGAGAGCTTTATTCTGATCTGCGACGATCCGGATGCGCCCATGGGTACCTGGGTCCACTGGGTAATCTACAATATCCCGGGAAGCGTACGGAGCCTGCAGGAGGGCTTCCCAACCACACCGGAGCTCAAGGACGGCACCTTACAGGGGGAAAATGACTTCGGCCGGATCGGTTACGGGGGTCCCTGTCCGCCCCGGGGAAAGCCTCACCGTTACTTTTTCAAACTATACGCTCTAAATAAGAAGCCTAAAGTCTCATCTGGGCTCACAAAGAGGGATATATTTCGGGCTGCTAAGGATCATATTATCGGTCAGGCTGAATTTTTTGGAAAGTACGCACGCAGCTGATTCCTGCTTCGGTATTCAGCAGGTTAGATGAAGTGCTGCAACTGTTCTTCTCTTTCTATGCAGCTCGTTATATAGTCTGACGGCTTTTTCTGTCCCCGAGACATAGACCTCAATTCCGGCCTTGCCGATCTTGTGTTGAATGCTCGCAGGGACTTTCATAAGCCCTGGCTCGCCCTGCCCGATTATAAGCACATCCGGACTGTAATCGATAATATCCTGAATATCCTGAAGGCAAAGATTATGCCCCTCTTTTCTCCACCAGGAAGCATCCACCCTGTCCGGAAAGATCTTAACATCAGAACGAAAGCTTCGACCGTTAATTGTTATTTTTCCGAATTCATAGGAATCAATCATTGTTTATTTCTCCTCAGCTAAAGACAGACCCTTAATCAGACTGCTTTGAAAAACAATAAGAATAATAAGCGGAGGAATCATTGCAAGAACTGTACCTGCCATAACGATATTCCAGTCAACGGCTGCATCCGTATCGATAAGCTGCTTTAATCCAATTTGAATGACCCTGGTTGCCTCAGCATTGGCAACAATAAGGGGCCAGAGGTACTGATTCCAGATATAGATAAATTCTATCAGGAAAAGTGCAGCAATATTTGTCTTAGAAATCGGCACCACAATGTACCATAGAAACTGCATGGGTTTTACCCCGTCTACCCTGGAGGCATCTGCTAAGGATGTCGGTATCATCATATAGAGCTGGCGAAACAGAAGGGTTCCCGTAGCACTGGCAAAAAAAGGAATAGTGAGGGCCCAATAGGTATCCACCCACCCAAAATGGGTCATGAGCATGTATGTGGGAACGATGCGCACGGGGAGCGGGAGCATGTGGGTGATAAGTATCATTATGAAAAAGAATGTTTTCCCCTTAAAATCGAAATAGACAAAGGCAAAGCCTGCAATAATACTTAAGACTATTTTTCCGACAGCAACGGTCAGAGAAATGAAGGATGAATTAAAAAGGAGCCTGCCGAGATTCCCCGTAATCCAGGCATCTCTATAATTATCCGGCGAACCCGTACCCGGTAGAATTCTCGGGGGAAAGCGAAAATACTCCTTACTGGTCTGGGTGCTTACTGTAAGTGCATAGACCATGGGAAAAAGAACAACAAATACAACAATGATCATGACCAGGTGAGATGTAAAATTGCTCCACGATTTCCTTGATATTCTCATATTTCAGGTTCCGTAAAATACTCTTCTTTCTGCAAACTTGAACTGAAGAAGCATGACTGAGGAAACAATAATAAGAAGCATAATGGATTGGGCCGAGGCATATCCTACATTCATGGAAATAAAACCGTCTCTGTAGAGCTTATAGACTAAAAGGTATGTTGCCCTTCCCGGACCACCCTCTGTGACAACATGGAGAAGACCGAAGAGCTGGAAGAAAGCGTAGAGGGTATTCATGACCAGAAGGAAAAAAGTAGTGGGCGATAGAAGGGGAAAGATAACCCTCCAGAAACTTCTCCATTTTCCCGCACCGTCAATAATCGCAGCCTCTATAATCTCGCCGGGCACCCCCTGAAGTCCGGCGAGGAAGAAGATGATGTTGTAGCCGAGCATTTTCCAGGTCGCTGTTATTGTAATAAAAATCACGGCATGAGTACTGTTGTTGAAATAGGTAAAAGTGATGCCGAATACACGTTCAAGTATGTTTGTAATAACGCCTATAGAAGGATCAAACATCAAGGCCCATATAATACCCGTTATGGCAGGAGAAAGCGCATAGGGCCAGATCAGAAGGGTGCGGTAAACGTTAAAGAGCTTAAGCTTTTTATTGGCCACAGTAGCAATGGCAAGGCTGATGCCCAGTCCAAAAAAAACCACGCAAACCGTAAAAGAGAAGCTCAGCACCAAGGAACCGATGTACTCAGAATCCTGGAATAATCTTACAAAGTTATTCATACCCACAAAATATTTTTTTGTGCCGGTGATATTAAGACGAAAAAAGCTGTAATAGAGGCTTTCTGCACCAGGAATAATAAAGAAAATGAAAACAATAATTATACTCGGTGAGAGCAGGAGATATGGCAGCCACTTACTCGATTTAAAGGTAGTCTGCAAACGTAATCCTTGCTTTATAAAAAAATATGGGCAGAAAAATGATCTTCCTGCCCATACTATCTCATGAAAAAACTTTATTCAACCATAGATAGATAATCTTTAAGCACCTGATCGCTTTTTGCCTTTGCATCATCAAGGATTGCTTTGGGATCCTTCATGTTTACGACGATCTCCTCTATTGCAGTCTGCGTTATATCTCTTATCTGTACAAAATTGCCGAGCAGAACACCAGTGGCCGCGACCGTGCTCTTTCCACTCAGGATCTGGTCAAATGCGGTTCTGAACCTGGGCTCCTTCTCAAACCATCCCTCTTCTATCAGCGCCTCGAAGGCCTTGTTGTTCACCGGGAAATAACCTGTACCCTTGTGCCAGGTAATTGCATTCTCTGTTCTGAACAGGAACTGGAGGAATTTCCAGGCAGCGGCATTTACCTCATCCGAATGGCCCTTCATCAGCCATAGACTTCCTCCTCCAATAACACTGTTTCCCTTAGGATATCCTGACATCCTGGGAAGGAATGCAGTGCCAAGGTCGAAATTCGACTTTTTTATATTTCCCCCCAGGCTTGAGGTAGACTGCATAAGCATTCCAAACTGACCGGCAACAAAGGGAGCGTTCGCACTGTACTCTCTACCGCCGTAGAAAAGAACGCGGTCCTTTGACCATCTCTGCCATTCAGTAAGGATTTTTACGCCAAACGCCTTATTAAACAGAACCTCCGATGCCCTTTTTCCACTTCTTCCATTGTCATTGTTTGCATAAAGCTGATCGTGGTAGGCGTGCATCTGTTCGAAAATCCAGCCGGGCCATCCTAAGGATAAACCGCCCTTGGCGATACCGGTATCTACCATTTTCTTGCCGATACTGTACAAATCGTCATATGTCTCCGGCGGCTTTTCCGGATTAAATCCGGCCTCTTTAAAAAGATCCTTGTTGTAATAGAGCATAGCGGTTGAGCTGTTAAAGGGCATACTGTACATCTTACCACCCACGCTGTAGTACTTGAATATTGGCTGAACCACATCACCGAAGTCGACTTCTCCCTTGTTAAGCAAGTAAACCGGAATAATTGCCCCGGAATCGAGCATTGTCTGAGTGCCGACTTCATATGACTGCAGTAATACCGGGGGTTTGCCCGCCTTAACCGATGCAAGACCCTTGGTAACTGTTTCCGCATAGCTTCCGGAGTAAACAGCCTCAACCTTGATAGCGGGGAATTCCTTATTGAAGCTTTCCACCAGGGCTTCTACAACTTTCCCCCTGCTTCCCGACATGGCGTGCCAGAAAGTTACAGTACCCCTGGCCTGTACACCCGCAGGCAGCTCATAGACCTCCTCTTCCTTCTCCTACTGCGGAGCTGCAAATACAAGAGCAGGTAGAAAGATAAAGATTGTGAGAATAAAAATTAAGCTTTTCATAAAACCTCCTTGAATTTTTATAAAATCATTATAGGCTGATTTTGCTATAAGTCAAATGAAAATTCTTTCTGTACAGGGCTTATTTGTCGAGTTTGCTTGCATTAACATTAAAATCCTGCTTGGTCTTTTGGTGTTTATCATGTCAGCCGGCTTGATTTTTGGCGGAAGTCAGAAAGAAGCGCAGCCGGAGGAAAAAGCTGCAGGGGAGGCGGTTTAACTTAAATTCTACTACCCCGTTGGAGTAACAGGGCCTTTAGTAGCAATTATTAATGGGATGACAGAGGAGTTTTCCAAAGCAAATCCCGACATAAAAATTGATCCGGTATATACAGGGAACTACAATCAAACCATGCAGAAAGTTCAGACAGCGGTTCTTGGCGGAAATCCGCCTGATATAGCTGTGATCGAAATATCCGAATTGTTCAGCCTGCTTGCCATGGACTCTATTTCTTTATTACAATTTACAGGTTATCTCCAATTCCTTTAATTCATCGATAAACCTCTCTGCATACTCAGGCCCCGTTAAATCTTCCTTTTGTCTGTCCAAAATGTTCTTCTGATATGGAAATCATCGCAGTCATAATGAACCCCAGTAGGTAAAGGAATCACCGGATTGCCAAGTATATTCTGTAACCCTCGCTGCTGCATGCTGTTTTGTCCGCAGTCATCATCCGGAACCGAGCAGTCCAACAATTGCACCGGGACTCATAATAGCAGAATCCTGCGTACGCTCAAGGAAGGGCTCCACGTCTGCTCGAAGTCGTTCGAACCCGACTTCTATGATTTTGGCCGCCAGTGCCCGGCGCCATCCAGACGCCTCCCGGACCAACTCCGGTGCAGTTTGCGCCAGCGCATTCCTCAACAGCTCGAGATTCGGTTCAGTGGGTGGCTGTTTAGAGCAGTACCAGAGCAGATCGTACCAGTCACGTCCTTTCAAGAACGGCCGCGTCATTAGTGCATGCACCTTGCCGGCCATGAGTGACGGCAGGTCATGATGCCGCAAAGCAAACATGAGATGGCGTTGCACGACCGTCGTCCGTGTAACCGCACCGGCAGGAGGATTGCTAACGATTTCGAGTTTAACGGCGATCTTTTGTTCCTGAATCGCTGCCAGCCCAACCTCATGTAAGAGCCGCGAGATCCTGACCCACGCGGCGTGAACAGTTCCCCGATCATTCCAGGTGACTGTTGCCTCGAATCCAGCGAATGCCAAATCCCGCTTTAGCTTGTCCATCCAGAGCTTCGGTTTCTAGCCAACCGAATTTTCCAAGGAGAAATCGAGATCCTCGGAAAACCGGGGCAGACCGTGAAGGAATCGAAGAGCGGTTCCGCCGACAAAGGAAAGGCAGTGAAAGGCCTCCGCCTCGTGCATCGAACGGAGTATGAAGGCTTGAAGGTATTCGCGCACCAGGTTCAGCCTGCCGCCAGGTTCCTGGACCATTCGTGCCAGTCGGAGAACTTCCTCTCTCATGAGTTTCTCTCCGGGTCTTCAACAACGACCGCCCAGTTCTGCACTGCTCTTGAGAGCCTGGGCGAGGAAAATCGACCTGCGTAGCCCAACAGCTTCTGAAAGTCGATGATGTCGCCCTGCTGGAATCTCATGGCGAGCAGGCGCTCACCTGTCCACTCCCCGGATTCCAGGTGCCAGTAATCAAGCAGCGCCTTCTCGGGATCCGCCAACCAGATCTGATCGCCCTGCACTTTCTTACGGTCGAACCCAAAAAAGAAACTCTGTTTGACATGAGAGTACCGAAAGGTGCCGAGGTGATTTGTGAAGGAACGCGGTACTCTCGGTGTCATGCTGGTGTAGGTGGTTACCATCTCCGGAATAAGCCCGAAGAAACTCAAGATCCACAGGCCGCTCAGATAGGACGGTCGGTATATCTCGTTGGCTACAAAAAGCGGCGAGAGCACCTGGTGGCGGTATCTATCAGCGAGCGTGTACATGCCACGCCGTAGCGGCAACAACCGGCCGCGTTTGGGGTTACCACCACCTATGATGCTTTTATGCTTCTTAGCATACTTCTTAGCATGCTTCTCAGCATGCTTCTTGAGGCAATCAGATGGATACCTGTATCCAATATATTTTCAATAATAACCTTTCCCACTTTTACAGGCGCCTTCACCTCTATTCTGTTAATCACCTTCATACAGGCAAAAATTTTATCTTTGGGAATCGCCCCATCTGTTCTTACCGGCAATCTATTATAAAGAGCGCCTTCAATTTTTACTGTTGTAGTTAATACCCTGGTAGGATTGGTAAGCTCCTCTATACCGTAGGCCTCCCCTTTTTTACACTCGTTGCCGGAAACACTGTAACCTGATGAGCTGTTCTTATCTCTTTTTACAATTATACGGCACCCTACGGGGCAAATAATACAGATAATTTCCTTTGCTTTTGATTCAGATTCAGATCTCATGTGCCTTCCTTCTCCACTTTAACGGACAATACAGACACTTCCCTGTCTTTCAAGATTTTAGAATCCAGGCGTATACGTTCCATTTCCCCCGGCGCCATCTGCATCTTTTTGACTTTTCTAATCACCACATCGTCAGCTTTCACCATCAGTCTGGCATTTCTATATATTTCACTCACCCGCATAAATAACTCAAGGGTGTCGTCCAGATTGTCCACTCTGATCAGATTAGGAACGATATACCTTATTCCATCACCTGGTTTTGTTTTAATGAGGAGCCCTTCCTCTTTCAGGCTTTTTTGAACGAATTTAGCAGCGCTTCTTCCCGCTCTTCTGCTCTCATCAGTCACATAATCTACTAAATCATGTACATGCACCACATTGCCGCAGGCAAATATTCCCCTGATACTCGTTCCCATCGATTCATCGACCACCGGCCCCCCTGTTACCGGATCAAGCTTCACGCCTGCTTCCCTGGATAATTCATTCTCCGGAATCAATCCTACGGACAGGAGCAGGGTATCACAATCATAGAGTTCCTCTGTCCCCGGAATCGGTTTTCTCTCTTCATCTGTTCTTGCGATGAGAACACCCGTAACTCTCTCCTTGCCCATGATTTTTACCACCGTATGGTGAAGCAGTAAGGGGATATTATAATCGTAAAGACATTGGGCCACATTCCTCATCAAACCCCCGGGATACCCCCTTCTGGCTAAAACAACCTTGACCTCGGCGCCTTCCAGAGTAAGCCTTCTTGCCATAATCAGGCCGATATCCCCTGTACCGAGCATCACAATTTTTCTCCCTACCAGGCAGCCCTCCATATTGATAAAGCGTTGTGCGGTTCCGGCTGTGAAAACCCCTGCCGGTCTGGTTCCCGGTATATTTATTGCTCCCCTGGTCCTCTCCCTGCAGCCCATGGCCAGGATAATCGCTTCCGCCTTGATGCGCATAAAACCATCATAAGTATTGATTATATCCATATGTCTATCTGCGCTTAGCTCCAATACCATGGTATCCAGCTTACAGGTTATCTCCAATTCCTTTAATTCATCGATAAACCTCTCTGCATACTCAGGCCCCGTTAAATCTTCTTTAAATATATGGAGTCCGAATCCATTATGAATACACTGCTGCAGTATGCCGCCCAGCTCCCTGTCTCTCTCGATAACGCAGATACTGCCTGCCCCATGCTTCTTAGACTCTATAGCTGCGGCTAAGCCCGCGGGTCCTCCTCCGATCACCGCAACATCGTATCCCTTCACTCCGTCACTTCCCTTCATAATCCTGACTGCCCTTCGTTCTGCCTGTAAGAATAAAAGATCCTTTCTCCTCTTTAACAATCTCAAGCATATCCTTTCCCATTTCCCTGGCCAGTATTTCCATGACTTTCGGTTCGCAGAAACCTCCCTGGCATCTCCCCATACCCGGCCTTACTCTTCTCTTAATACCGCTTACCGTTGTTGCTCCCGCCTTTCTTCTGATAGCATCAACGATCTCCCCCTCTGTAACATGCTCGCATCTGCAGATAATCCTTCCATATCTGTGATCCTTCCTGATCAGCCCCGCTTTTTCATTATCGCTCAATTCCATAAACTTAAGCATTTTTCTTCTGAGAGGATTAAAATCGCTTCTCTCTTTTAGTTTTCCGGCTGCTCCTCTTAAAAGTTCAACGACATGTTTGGCAATTGCAGGCGCTGCCGAGAGTCCCGGAGATTCAATGCCGGCAACATTAACAAGGCCTCCCGCTTCTTTCGACTCTTCTATTATAAAATCACCGGTATTCGGGTGTGCTCTTAATCCGGCAAAGGTTCTGATCACGGTGTTAAAGGGAATTCTATCCGATATCTTTGCCGCAGATTCTCTCACAAAGAGCAGTCTATCGGCAGTTGTTTCTACATTCTCCTTATCATCCGTATCTTGAGCATCGGGACCAATGAGCAGATTTCCATGCACTGTAGGGGTGACTAGAACTCCCTTTCCCATTTTGCCGGGACATTGAAAAACAACGGTGTTAAATAACCCGCCGGCGTATTTATCCAGCACAAAGTACTGTCCTCTTCTGGGAGTTATATGAAAATGGGTGGATGCCGCCATACTGTTTATCTCATCAGCATGGACACCTGCGCAATTAATCACATACTCTGCCTCAATGTCAGAAGCGGGTGTATGGATTCTGTATCCACCAGGCAATTTTTCTACGGCAGTGACCCGGTGATTGAGCAGCAGTTCCACCCCATTTTCCACTGCATTTTCAGCCAGAGCTATGGCCAGTTCCCATGGATCAATAATACCCGCTGTCGGAGCGTACAGAGCCCCTGACACGTCATCATTCAAATTGGGCTCCATCTTTCTAACTTCATTTCCATTAAGAACGCGCATTTCCGGAATTCCGTTAGCGAGACCCCGTATATACAGCTCTTCTATGGTATTCATATCCCGGCTGCTTAATCCGATAACAAGGGAGCCGATTCTTTTAAAAGATACTGCCAATTCTTTACAGATCTGATCAAACATCGGGTTACCCAGGGCGTTGAATTTCGCCTTACTTGTTCCCGGTTCTGAATCATATCCGGCATGAATAATACCGCTGTTCGCCTTGGTGGTACCGTTTGAGACGTCGTTGTCCTTTTCAATTAAGGCAATCTTTAAGGAATATCTGGAGAGTTCCCTGGCTATGAAAGTTCCGATAACGCCCGCACCGATGACGGCTATGTCATACATTATTACTCAACTTTGCCATCGTCGAACACAATAGTGGTGCCGCCTACATTAATAACGTCCCCTGCCTCAAGGAGCTTGGTCTTTACAGGCTGATTATTCACAGTAATCTCAGCTTGAGCCTCGATTTTATAAGACTTCCTCTTCTCATCGAATATTACGGTTGCATGAATCTCTCTTACCGCAGGAGCGCCTGCGATTGTTAAGCCCGCTTTATCACTTCCCCCGATAATCGTTTTTGGGCTGTCTAAGCAAAGAACCCTGGTTGAGGATGATCCGATATCTGAATGAAGCACTTCCAGTGAGGCAGGACCCTTCTTCTTTTCAAACTTAAGCCTCGAGATCACCCACAAGAGAAGGAGGGCAAGGGCCAGGGGAATTATCAGAAGCGGAGTGAACTGTCTTAAGGGAATACCGAATACGGTACCGGAGAAATAGAAACGGGTAGCAGATATTGTATCCGGCCCTCTTTTGTGAGTAACTTTTACATACTTCCTCTCATGCGGAGCAGGATCCATGGTGGCTCGATAGGAAATCAGGTACTCATTAACCACCTGGTTCTGTATTTTTTGGTATACCTTTTTAAGCTCTTCCTGATTAAAAGCATCATAAACCGCCCCTCCGGTCTCTATTGCTATGGATTTAAGATTCTTATCCCGCTCCTTGCTGAAATTAACGGCAAAAATGGAGACCCCCTCCTGCTGCGCCTGTGCAATGGGTTCCGTATACTTAAATATCCTGTGCTTAAAGACTTCATGATCCTTTTGCGCATGCACTGCATAGGGGTAGTTCTCTCCATCAGATAAAATTACGATTACCTTTCTGCCTCCTAATGCTTGAAACTCTTCCACTGCCAGATAGAGACCGGCATACATCTCGGTATAGGCCTTCTCAGGTAGAGGCCGTTCAATCGAATCCAGATAGCCTGTAATCTTAACCTTATCCTTAATAGGTTTCGAATGCAGAGTGTAGAATGTATTATAGGATACCAACCCTACCTTATCCCTGGGGTTGGTCATGCTGCTTAAAAATGCCCTCACGGCATTTTGGGCATGTGTTATCCTCATTTTAGCCTTATCCTCAGTGGGTTTGCCTGAGAGGGTGTCGTACATGCTTCCCGAGTTGTCAATTAACAGCAGAAAATTGATTCCATCCATACTGTTTGCCTGGGGTTTGAAGCCTGTAATCCTGGGTATTTCCGTAAAATCCCTGCCGTCTGCAGACTCATACACTGTAAATGAATCGGCCGTTAACCCCTCAACAGGTTTACCCTGCTCGTCAGTAACACTCACATATACCTGAACTGTCTGGTTTATGAGGAGCCTCGAGGCGTCAATCTGGGCGATACGGATATTATCAGAAAATAGAGGTGAAGAAATTAGAATTATATAAAGGAAGAAAATAATAATCTTTTTACACATACTGCACTCCCTACTCATATTTATAATAAAGTTTAGCTGAACCGATTTTAATCACATCTTCCATTTTTAACTTATGCTCTTTTACGGCCCGTTCATTCACAAATACGGGTATTTTAGGATCGAGATTTGCTAAAATCGCCTCTCCCCTTTTAATCTTTACCACGGCATGGGAATCGGAGATATTCTCATATTGGGCAAGGGTGATATCGTTTTTATCGGAACGTCCAATCCTTATCCTGTTCTGATTAATCAAAAATTCTTTTCCCCTTAATTTGCCGTTAAGAACTCGCAGAACCCCGAAGGACAGCCCCTTTTCAATAATTCCGTAAAAAAGACCGAGGAGAAAACCTAAAATTATTAATCCCACCAGGCGGGAATACACGACCTGCGGGAATAGATACTTCGAATACTCTAAAGCTAATCCGCCTAACAGCCCTCCCAGCAATCCTCCTATGATTCCTATAATGATCTTTTTTAATGACCCGGCCCGAAACCCTTCCACCATGCCGATAAACACTCCTAAAAAGGCCCATCCTATAGCCCTGGAAACCGGCAGTCCGATGCTGTTAAAGCTCTTATATGATCTCATCAAATACCCGCCAATTAAAAGCAGTGCAGCCTGGCCGGCTAAAAACCCGATAATCCCGCCCAGGAATCCGATTAAAGTACCCGTGAGCATACCCCTTTTAACCCGGGATTTTACTGAAGAAGTAATCCCCTCCCCGCTGCCGAAGAACAATCCCATAATCATACCGAAAACAGCTCCAAGAACAGTTATGAAAACGAAATAAGATGGGAAATCAGCCTGATAGATTAGAATTAACTCCGCCACAGGCCAGGCTGCTATGCCGGCAAGAATTCCTAAAATGATGATAATGAGCCTTCGCATTAAGAGCGACATACCGTTCCCCCTATTCCTTAAAATTTATATGCATAGATTTCTCTTTCTCATTGAACTCAACCCTGATGCTGGTGGTACCTCTTGAGTCTATCTTTATCCTGGCGCTTCTGGAAACAGACTCCATGCCCTCCACAGTAAGCAGATACTCCCCCGGAGGGAGGGATATCTCCCATGGATCGCTCCCCAGGGGCTCCAGCTTGCTGTAAGTTCGATCTTTCCCACCGGCCGAAAAGTAATACTCAGAGTTATTAAGCAGAGCCTTCAGACCTTCGGTGTTAGAGGATATTACCAGGGTTCCGGGGTATGGAACCAGATTTGCCTTAAGATGGAGATTATTCTGATACGGCTCTATAATTAAATTGTAGTGCTGAGGATAGAATCCATCTTTCTCGAATTTAAACTGATGTACATTCCCTGTCCTGACTTCTCCTGCTGTTATATTACTCCATCTAACCCATTTATTCTTTCTTAAAAGATAGAAGGCGGTGCCTTTTGTTATATCCTCCCTGGTGTCTATATTATAAACTGTGTAGTCAATCCTCAGGGGAAGATGAGCGGCAGGCATCAGATTAAAACCCAAAAGCCGGGCGCTTGCTGATTCAATATTTCTCTTCTGCACCTCCCTGGGATTTAAGAAAAAACTCTCCCAGAATAGCTCACCCTCTATATTTATTTTAAGACGGTACTTACCGCTTTCCAGGTATACTTTCCGGGATTCAAGATAAAAATAAGTATCATCCCTTTTCTGTTTATTTTCCCCGAAATTCAGATTAAGGTCCTCAAGCCGTATGAGATCATCAGTCTTATCCCTATATAATATACCGTGGATAAAAATATCTTCGGGATTTTTATAGCTGTTTTTTATCCTGGCAGATATAATGAGGGCGCCGTAATTATTGGCTTTCAAGTACTCGTAATAATATCCCTGCTGATAAATATAAAAGGAGGCGCCTCCCAGGAGGCATAGAACAAGTACAGTCTCAACCAGGATCTTAAGCCAGGAAATTTTCTTCCTGTAAATATCCTTGATCTCCTTTCCCTGAAGAACCCTCTTAACCGCATGCCTGATAGAA
This sequence comes from Spirochaetales bacterium, assembly GCA_030615505.1. Classification (GTDB taxonomy): domain Bacteria; phylum Spirochaetota; class Spirochaetia; order SZUA-6; family DRHE01; genus JAUWZD01. Next base: position 30,296 of record JAUWZD010000024.1, read on the forward strand.
GCGGGGTCTTTCTTCTTTATACGCTTTGCAAGAATCTTAATAATTCCCTTCAAGTCCCTGTATCTCCGATTTCTCCCGGCTTTCATGGACTTTTTTATGATCTTTCTTAAAACCGGGGATATCCTGGGATTCAGCTTATGCGGAGATTTGTATTTTCCCTTGTGTATCAGGGCTATGACTTCTGCGGTAAAAGTACCGGGAAAGGGTGTCTTTCCGGTCAGCATTTCATATAGCATTACCCCAAGGGAATATATATCTGCCCGTTTATCCACATTCTTAGAATCCTGAATCTGTTCAGGGGCGATATACGAGGGAGTCCCTAAAGTCATTCCCTCCCTGGTGAGCCCTTCCTCTGAATCCTCCTTGGAAGTGGCTATACCGAAATCCACCAGCTTAACCTCTCCCTGCCTGGAGATAAGAATATTGGCGGGCTTGATATCCCTGTGGATAACATTCTTATCATGGGCGTACTTTAAAGCCTTGCAGGCCTCATAGAATATGAGCATGGCCGCTTCATTAGAAAGATATCTCTCCTTCTTGATTAAATTATCTAAAGAAAGTCCATCTACGAACTCTTCGGCTATATAATAAGATGAGCCCTCTTTAAAATGGTCATACACATGAACTATATGATCATGTTTGAAATCCATCATTATCCTGGCTTCGCGCTTAAAGCGTTCTACAAAAGAAGAACTGCCCCGGAGAGTGAGCTTTTTTAATAAGACAAAACGGTCCAAAGTTGGATGCTTTGCCTTATAAACGACCCCCATCCCGCCTACAGCAATTTTGGACAGGATCTCATATTTTCCTATTTTTTGGGTCTTCTTTGTCATCAGGTTATTCTTTCAGTCTTATCCTCAATTTCTATGATATCCCGATCCAGGTCAATATCCCCTTCTTTTCTTATCACGGCAATGACGAACCTGCCTGGATCGTGGATCTGAACATATTTCCCCCCTGCCCTCAGCCTGTAGCCATTCTTCACGGGCCTGTGACCGCCAAAATAGTAACATGTATTCCACTCTTCTTCACCCAGATAGTACCTGAGCATTTCCCGGACACTGCCCTCATCTGCCGAATCATTGTCCGTCCAGGTCAGGCCATATATTACATCAGGACAATCTCTATACTCAATCACCTGCTCACTGCTGAAAAGGGTTTGCGGTTCTGAATGCGAGATAATAAAGTTCCTTCCCACAGCCATTAGAAGCAGGCTCTTTTCTAATTTGTAATACTCAGATATGAGATCCTCATCGTAGAAATGCTGCATATAGAGGGAAACCATTAATCCCTCATTCACAAACTTCATAAAGGGGTAGTTTCCTTCCCCATGCTCATTGCTTATGTTTTCATGATTACCCTTGAGAAAGTGAAAATGGGATGGAAAATGGGATTTTACCTCCATAACCATCTCCATCACGCCAAGGCTTTCCCTCATCTCTTCGTCGATATTCTTATGATGCTTATAACCGCCCTTAAACTCTTCATAAGCGGCCATCCAGCGCTTTATGGCTCTCCCCTCTGCATGAAATCCGTCTCCTACACAAACAACCTGTACAGACCCTGCGGCAAGCTGCTCCGAAACTGTCTGACCCTCTGTAATCTCGTGAAGCAGAACACTCAAAAAGAAATTCATGCGGGCATGTAAATCCGGAACGATTACAGTGGGGATATCCTTTTTCAGGTAAACGAGCCCCCCGGGAAGGCCTCTTAGACTGTACGGTCTATGCTCTTCAGCCTCGTTTTCCAGTATTTCCAATGCGCATTTGGTTTTCTCAAGGTAATTCTCCGAGCCGGGAAGGCTATCCCTTTTATAAATTCCAACCAGGTCCCGGATTAATTCATTACCTCTGCCCATACGATCAGCATCTATATCCATCAGGCCGGTGCAGGCGCTTATTCTGATTCCAGGGTCTTGTTCACTTCCACGAACTCTTCTGTCAGGATCAGTGTTGCTTTGGTAATCTTTTCTTCCTGCTCCTCGGCATCGAGATCTCCCTTACACACTGCAAGCTTGAATATCGGAGAACTGCTCTGAATGGGGCCTACGTGAAACTCCACCTTTTGATCCGTTTGGATGTCGCTTGACAGTATGGAGTTTTCATTCTCCGCCATCCCAGGCACATCCTGGCGCAATCCTATGCTGGCATATTGCACTTTCCTGTTGTCCTCCACAAGGGGACCGATATTAAGCAGGGATCCGGAATAGGTCATTGCTAAAGAAGCCTGCTCATCATCCCTGGATATGAAATCAACCTCTTCCATATCCATCTCATCCACCTGCTCCTCGAACAGGATTTTTTTCTCAAGCCAGCCCCTGGCAATCATTTCAACGGATTCTTCTGAATCCGGGAGTCCGGAAGATTTAGTAATCTGTCTGATATGACCTTGTATTTTCTCCGGAATCTGATCTAAATATTCACCCATTTAAACCTCCTCGAATATTAATAGTATAGCCCGAAAAAGGGAAGCTGACAGGCTATGACAATATTTTTTTGGTTTTGGTTTTGGTTTTGGTTTTAGTTTTGGTTTCACCCTGCGGGCACCCTGTGGGCATCCTGTGGATTGAAATACACAAGTAATTTATTATAATATAAGGACAGAAACAGAAGGAGAGAAGCAATGGAGCAGGAAGATATCGTAATCCCGTCAAATGTATTTTTAGAGGTTATAAGCGGCGGGGATAAGGGAATGAAGTTTCCCATAACCAATAAAACTGTAACCATCGGAAGAGCCGCAAAGTGTGATATCCGGCTTACCGATGAGCATGCCTCCAACAAACACTGTCAGATTGTATTTCGGCATGAGCATTTCACCGCAATAGACTTGGGCAGCCTGAACAAAACAAAGGTAAACGGCACGGTTTATGTACAAAAAAATCTACAGCACAATGACGTTCTGACCCTGGGCGCTACAGAGCTTCGCTTTATCTGGGAAGCCTCACCAGAAGAACCTGAAGATGTGCCCCCTGTATCATTGGATGAACCGCCTGTAGAAACCCTGGAAGAGCCGGGTGAATCAAAAGAATAAAATCTGTCCTCCCGTATAAGAGAAATTTTGAACATTTATGGCCCCAATTTGAAATGCTGCCTTTGCCTTATAATTCTAGACACATATCTCCTTATACAGCGGAGGACGGGAGCAGCCGAAAACCGCTTGGAAATAACATCTAAAGCCTCTTAATCGGTTAATCAAATATTATCTGTATTTATAGACAGGTGTCTTAATTACTCGAGTTGGCCGTTTATTGGTTGAAATTGTTTGTTGAAGTTTTTCGACTGTTTCGGGAGCGAAAAGAACCTCACCTGTCTCAACGCATACACGAGCAGGAACATTTTCAACAATAAAAAATTTACCATCTTTCTCAAGTGTATAGTTAACTAATTTATCAACAAAAGTCTCTCTAAACTCTTTAGATGCCATTTTTAATCCTCCTAACTCTATAATCTATCCATAAATCCTCATCAGGTTTATAAATGGTAATAATTTTCAATAAAAGGCGAGATGGATAGCTGCAGTGAATATGTATAGGACGGTTTTGAACTGTAAATCCCAATATTAAGCAGCTTGGACCATATTTATCGTCTGGATAAATCTCAATCACTTCCCCATTCATTATTGCAGTTGTCAAATCATCTATAGAAATCTTGCGAATAATACTCTGGTCGACAGCATGCTTTGAAAATTCAAACTGACTATTAATAACCTTCTTCCGAATTTCATATATCACCGAATTAAATTTATGTCTTTCCATATCTTATGTCAATGATCAATAAATTAGTGATAGAAAAAGTTACAAATCAAGGTCCCCGATCCGGTAGCCATCGAGGCGATCGAGGCACTTACGCCACATGTTCTTCGGGCCGGGCAGACGAAGTCCTATGGAACTCACGCAGACAGACCGTCCGGCTTCAGGGCGCGAAGGTAGAAAGACAGCTTCAGGGAAACGCCGGACAGTCGGCGTGAACAGAGTGAGCCCCCCGGAGTGAAGTGAGAAAAGAAGCGACAGAATGCTAATTTAACGAAGCTGGATCGAGCCCAGGAGGCGGCCGGGCGATCTTGACCAGGTGCCTAAGTATTTTTTCTGTCTCCCCGGGGTCCATGATTATGGCCAGAATCTTCATCTCTGAACTGCAACAGGGACATACGAGCGGATCAGTGCCATAGACTTTTTTAATCAGCCGGGCTTACCCTAGCGGGCATCTTCGACAGGTGGATTTTTGCACTTTTTGCTCGACAGGACATTCAGGTGTTTCAGCGGATACCTGTTTTGTTTCCGCAGGATTGTCCAGGTGTTTTTCCTTCCAGCCTTGAGGAGCAAGCCTTATACAAAACTCCATTCATTGCCAAACTCCTCGTGTTCGAGAGGAATACAGGCCATACCTACGGATACTGTTTGCCTTTTGGAGGTATATGCGCGGTCAATGCGGCTATGAAATCCAAGGCATAAATCCATACCCATTGATTCTTCCCAAGTACCGAAAAACTCGTTTCATCTACATACACTATGTCAGACTTTCGAATCCGCTCCTTCAGCTCGTTATACTCTCTGCAGGCTGCATCCGCCACCCGACCCACAATTGCATTTACCGAAGCAGGTGTCAATTTCAAAGCAAAACCAGTACGCAAGAACTTTGCGGTCTTTCGAAGAACTCCTCTTAGAAGAAACTTTATGAAAATCACCAGTATCATTACGTTGATTTCGAACTTCCCTTTCAACGGCACTGTATTATGCTCTGGTATAAAATGATGATCGCAATCCAGACAGACTTTCTTATGTACTTCATTTTCAACAGTCTCTGGAATAACAGGTTCAGGAATCTCTTCAACTACTCGCTTTAATACCTTTTCGTCTTCTATATTATCGCTCCCACATCTGGGACAATTATCCACGTCAATTACTTCGTGTCTGTCTATATTCTGTCTCCTCGTGGTACCTTTATGACCTTTAGGCGCACCACGTTTACTACCTCTCTTTGACTTTTTGCCTTTTGTATTGGGTTTCAGATGTTTATTTTAAGATGGAGGTGTATTTGAGTTTTTGTATTTTTTCAGTTCATTCTCTAGCTCAATGATTTTCTTTTGTAGCTGGAGAATAATCTTAATTAAATCGTCTTTGATAAGACGTTCAAATTCGGAGATTGCAGACATAAACATTCCCTCCCATTTACAATGCTTTGTCTTTGCTTATACGTTAGCTAGAATCTTTATATCATAGTATTCTCTATTACGCAAGTAAAAAAATATGAGCAAACGTCCTGCAATAGGAAAAAACTATAAAGGGTCTGATTTACAAGGGAAATTTTCATCCAAACTGATAAAACGGGGTCTTAAGGGAAGCAAAAAACATACTTCAACCTTGATCCGGCATAATGAGGGAAAGAAAGTTTAGTTTAAACTTCCAGAGTCCGGTGTTGTGTATGGTGATTGTTCCATTTGTATACTCCTAATGCCCACATGACAGCAGGCAAGATAGCTCCAAGACTTTGGTACACCCGACATGGAAGTAGACTTATGGGGTGAAAGCCCCTACAGGTACCCACGTATAGTGAATATGCTATACAAACTGTTAGCCGATGGCAAGTGCATTCTCGAGGAAGTCGGGTTATCCAGTAGAGCATATCACAGGTTCTGAATCTGATATTCGATCCGGGCTTTTCGCTCTGTGCGGACCAAGAAACAAACTTGATGCCAAGGCATTCCATCTCCCTGACGTTTTACCCGGTCATAGAATCCGCTGGCAGTAATCCCCACATGAAGATAACCAACCGTTTGCTCATGAAGACTCGGTAAAATTTCTCTTGACTTTACTGTCCGGCAATATTACTATGTTACCAATAGGTAACATAGTGCATGATAAAGATCGCAGCAGCACAGAAAAAAAGCTAAAAGATGCATTAGATAGAGTATTACTTTCACATGGGTTTAAAGCTCTGGGCGTAAACCGGATTGCAAAAGAAGCAGGGGTTTCAAAAATTCTCATTTACCGTTATTTCGGTAATCTGGAGGGTTTGATTAAATCCTATGTTGAAGAGAAAAATTACTGGATAAAACTGGATAAAAACCAGTCGTTAAATCTTCAGAATATGTCTTTAAAAGAACTCGAAATAATATCAGCAAACATTTTTATAGGCCAGCTTAAGGAATTAAGAGAAAATCCTGCAATGCTTGAAATAATCAGATGGCAGCTTATGGAAAAGAATCCTGTTGTTGATGATATCTGCAAAACAATTGAAGCACACGGAGTTAACACAATGAAGATGTTTCAAAAGTACCTTCCTGAAATCGAGCTTGATATACCTGCATTGATTGCACTTCTTCTTGGAGGAATTTACGAAATGGCTTTGAGATCCCGGAATGAAGAAGTATTTAACACCATAGATCTTCAAAAAGAGGAAAGCTGGGAAAGGATAGAAAATGCAATTATCCAGTTTTTCTCATTAGTATTTGGGAAGATAGAGGAAAAGTAAATGAACGTTCTTGTACTAAACGGAAGCCCGAAGAAAAATGGAACTGTTGCATCTCTTTTAAAATCAGTAGCAGAAGGAACAGAAAGCACAGAAATTGAATGGATCGATGTATGTGATCTGGAAATGAAAAACTGTACAGCCTGTATGAAATGCAGAAAAGACAGTATTTGTATTTTTCAAGATGATGCCGCTGAAATTGGAAAGAAAATAAACAATGCTGATTGTTTGATTGTTGGCTCACCAGTCCAGTGGGGAAATGTTAGTGCTCCATTAAAGCTTCTTTTTGATAGAAACGTTCCTGTAATGATGGGGGAATCACCCGGCGGGCTTCCTGTTCCCAGGCAGAAGGGTAAAAAGGTAGTTATTGTAACTGCATGCACTACACCCTGGCCTTTCAACTTTATCTTCCCGGAAAGTAGAGGGGTAATAGCAGCCCTAAAGGAGATTCTTCATCATGGAGGTTATAAAATATGCGGTAAAATTGTTAAACCCGGAACTAAAAGAAATAAGAATATTTCACAAAAGCAGATTGAGAAAGCCAAATTGTATGGAAGGAGATTAAAATGAAACATTCTTTACACAAATATCTTATGATACTTTTCTTACTATATTTCGCATGTATATCCTGCGTTTCGGAAGGGGACACTCAGGAGTATGCCAGCGGTGATTTGAAAATTACAATAGAAGAAGGGGAGCACTGGCTTCACGATTTTCCTCTTTTTCTGGGAATAAAGGTAAAAAACTCCCCGCAGTTTGCCGTCTGGATTGAAGATATAGACGGGCATTATCTGACAACAATTTTTGCTACAAAAAGAATTGCAACACAAGGCTGGAGAGCAAGCAAGGGAAACCGGCGAAAAGAAGCACTTCCTCATTGGAGCTACTCCAGAGGAGTCCAGTATCCAGATGGTCTTTACCTTCCTACAAAAGAAGATCCCTTGCCGGATGCTGTAACTGGTGCCACTCCAAAGTCCGGGATTGAATTAAAATTCTCGCCAATAGAAAATCGACAGAAATTTATAATAAAGGCGGAGTTCAACCATTCAGTTGATTATAATGACTTTTTTCCTGAAGATGTATCTGAAGGAGAAAAGGAAATAAACGGGCAGCCTGCTGTAATTTATTCTGCTTTGATTGATCTTTCATATGAAAAGAACACTTATGAGATGAATCTTGTCGGATGCAGCAGTCCTGATGGAAACGATGGTAATATCCATTCCGGCATGCTCTCAAAACTTACAACAGCAAAGACAATAGTAAACAGGATTACAGTAGTGATTCATCACTGAGAAGGATCTAAGGAGAATGGTCACGAATGTGAGATAATTTATTTAGTGGATTTAAACATCAGGGATTGCACAGGCTGCATGTCTTGCCAAGAAAAAGGGACGTGTGTATTTTGAGATGATATTGAGAAGATAGAGGAAGCAATCAAAAGCTCAGACTTAATTATCTGGGCAAGTTCAACACATTGGGCAAATGTATTCGGCTTAATGTTAAGGGTATTTGAACGATTATTTGGTTTCTTTATCAAAGAACAACCTAAGAGGACTCCACTCAAGCGAAATGTAAAAGGCAAGAAAGCAATTCTGGTAACTGCTTGCAGTACACCCTTTCCTTTTAATTGGCTCTTTAACCAATCTCGAGCTTCTTTATCTAGAATGCGAGAGATATGCAAATATAGTGGACAAAATGTTGTTTGTACCTTTGTGTTACCGAGAACACTAACTATGAGAGAGATACCTGAAAGGTATCTCAAAAAAGCAAATAAAATTGGGAGAAAGATAAGATGAAAATAAAAGCGTCGTTAATAATAGGATTCCTTCTTTTTTTGTTGAACATGGCAACTGCTCAGGAAATAAGTAAAGAATATATGTATAAAAGAATTACAGGAGATAAGACAAATATAATAAAGGTATCATTTCGGAAAGATGGGAATCAACTAACCGAGATGTATAGTCGTGATAACGAAAGCTGGACAATAATGATGACGCCTAACAATACTATGTTCTGGGGAGAAAATAAAAATGGTGTTCCTTTCAAAGCAGTATATAATAATGGCAGAATAATACTCAATCATAATGGAAGAAAAAAGATATTTGATGTAGAACACCCCTGGGTTCAGTCATTCAATTTTGGATTTATCCCATTTATTTTAGGTAAAGAGAAAAAAATTGTGTTTACAACTCTTAGGCCGACAGATTTTAAGAGCTTTGAAATGACAATGGAAAAAGAAGAATATGAGGATATTAAGATCGGGAATAAGGTGTATAAGACGGTAAAGGTAGAGGTTTCGTTAACAGGATTTTTATCGCTGTTCTGGTCTGCTGAATATTGGTACAGATTAGAAGATGGTATTATGGTGAAATATGAAGCAGTTGAGGGTGGACCAGGAACTCCAAAAACCACGGTTACATTGCTAAAGGAAAGTCAGAATGGAGGTGAATGAGTATGAAAATAGCTATTGTGTATGTCTCTTATTATAGAAAACATACAAAAAAGATAATTGAAGCTATGAATAAAGTCTTGAAGGCTGATCTATATGAAGTGAATGATACTCTTATCTGGGAAAAACAAAAGAAATATGATTTAATAGGTTTGGGTTCTGGGATTTATTTTGCAAAACATCATAAACAAATAATTGAGCTTGCTTCTTTATTTCCAGACCTTAGTGGAAAAATGTTTTTTATCTTTTGCACTCGCTGTAATATAAGATTGGGAAAGTATCATGATAAATTGAGAAATATTTTAATAGAAAAAGGAGGTTGTATTGTCGATGAGTTTTCCTGTCGTGCTTATGATGCAACAGGTCCATTTAGATATTTTGGGGGAATGAATAAATACAAGCCGAATGAAAAAGATTTGTGGAAGGCAGAAGAATTTGCGAGAAAATTACTGAGAAAATGTACTGATAAGGTACATTTTTCAGATGAGAACCTTATATCCAGGAAGATAGATGGGAAAATTATAAGAGGAGATTATAATCCTCCATCGATTTTGGGAATACAGGGAGATAAAGTTTGGGTGAATCTTGATGTATGCAATGGTTGTGGCAAGTGTGTGAAGGTTTGTCCTGTAAATGTATATAAACTTAGTAAATTTAAGGGACATCCTGTATCAGAACTCAAGGCAATTCCTGTCAATGAATTGGATTGTATTCAGTGTTTACTTTGTGTTGAAAATTGTCCTTTCTCAGCAATTCATATAAATGGAAATATCTTTGATGCTTTTAGAATGGCCTGGAAACATGGAAAAAGAGAATGATAACCATAAAAAGAATACTGATGTAGGCATAGATTTATGGATGGGGTGCTGTAGTTGACGAAGCGAGCAGTAAAAATTATAATATCCAAAAGAAGGCGGTGGTATGAAGATTCTGGCAATTGAGAAAGAAATTCCCGAAATTACGGAAGGAGAATTTAAGCTCCATCTCAAAGCGGAGGCGGCCAAGGCGTGGGAACTCTATCAAACGGGCGTGTTCCGCGAACTGTATTTCCGCAGAGACCAATCCAGTGCAGTACTATTGCTTGAGTGCACAGACGTCGAAGAGGCTCAAGACATCCTTAATATACTACCGTTGGTCAAAGAAGGATTGATCACTTTTGATGTCATCCCCCTGAAACCGTACCCTGGGTTCTCTAGGTTGTTTGGTGAAGGGGTGGAGGTGGATTGAATTCAACTAGAATAGTATTATAATCTTGCTATCTTCCAATTTTATCCATCCCACAAACCTATAAAGGTCCTCAATCCACCAAATGGTAGTGAGGTAACTAACCATGTTACCCGATCTAACTAAAAAAAGACATGAATGTCAAAAGTATGGCAAAAATGGCATTACAGGATGAGAAAATCCTTTCAGAGCTATTAGAGGGAATTGTATCGAAAGAGGATGCCATACGGTACAACAGTCACAAGGTCTTGCTGCGTATAAGCGAGGAGCACCCTGAATTGTTATACCCCCGCTGGAAGTTATTTGAAGATTTACTGGATAGTGACAACAATTACCACAAATTCAGAATCCGAAGAAGAAATAGATCGGAAGACCGTATAAAGGTATATCGAACAATTATTCCTTGTGGGATTCTTCCGGGAAAAACCCTTTCCCGAAAAACACGTTCTCATGGAAGAGTGATAGGAAAACTTAAAATCCGAGGTAAGGGGAAACGCCTCAGATTCAGTAACTATCGATGCGGTAGAGGCACTTGAGACGCGTATCCACAAAAATCCTGTAAACAGGCCACTCTGCTGAGGGTTCGAAGCGAGAAAGATACTCACTGTAGTGGGTCGGATAAGCATGCTGGACAGAGTGAGCCCTCGGAGCAATCAGAAAGGTGACAGCATGCTAATTAAGGCGAAGCTGGATCGAGTCCAGGAGGCGGCCGGCCGATCTTGACCAGAAAGCCTTAAGTATTTTTTCTGTCTCCCCGGGGTCCATGACTATGGCCAAAATTTTCATGTCGGCGCCGCAACAGGGACATACGAGCGGATCAGTGCCATAGACTTTTTTAATCAGCCGGGCCTACCCTAGCGGGCATCTTCGACAGGTGGATTTTTGCACTTTTTGCTAGACAGGACATTCAGGTGTTTCAGCGGATACCTGTTCTGTTTCCGCAGGATTGTCCAGGTGTTTTTCCTTCCAGCCTTGAGGAGCAAGCCTTATACAAACCTCCATTCGTTTCCACACCCCTCGGGTTCGAGAAGAATACAGGCCATACCTACGGATATACTGTTTGCCTTTTGGAGGTATATAATTACTCGCCAGACTGTGCTTATGGAAACCCTGGCGTAATTTGCTATATCTTCCAGTTTATATTTCAACGGAGTCACCCCGAATATTAATGAATGATAGTGGTTTTTTATAATCCCCAGGTGTAGAAAAGTCAAGCTTTGTCAGTTGTTGAGGGCAGGCTTTATAACTGCCCCCTGTTTTGGATGAAATTTTTATGTCAAATACTGCGCCGCATGCATCGGTACTTTGTAACAAGTGTAGAGTCATCCAGTGCCTGCTCGAATTTGCGCAGCCATTCCAGCACGTATTCATCATCCAGCGCATCTCCCTGCCGGCGGACAACGCTTGTGGCATCTTCGTGGTCTCTTGAGCGGGTAGAAATTAGTTTGTAGATAATCAGGTTCTCGGGACTGCAGATATGGGCTTTTAACCCATGTTCCAATTCAACAGGCATGGAATGCCGTATGGCTTCTGCATCAAACTCCGTATCGGAGAGCAGAAGGTCTAAACGCGTGCCCAACTCATCTTGCACGAACAAGATACCGGTGCGGGTCAGGGCCTGTATGGGATCGGACTGTAAAGTGATGTAGTTGGGAGTGAGGATTTACAGCAGGCGCGGCGCATCGTCACGTCCCAGGAGGACCTTCACATCTACATCGCGTGTTACACGCGGCTCACCCCACACGCCCACTGCTACACCGCCGATAACGGCGGAGGAGATGCCCGACCGGTGCAGCCGTTCCTGTAGGGAAACCAGTGACTCAAACAGGTTTTCCACGCTGCTCCTTCATCCACTTGGCCAACATACTCAACTGTTTCTGTAGCTTCTCCAGGTATGCAAGCCGTTCAGCACGGAAAAGCGATTCGGTATGCTGTAACTGAGACTCGAACGCACGTTGAAGGGTAAGAAGGTGACGAAGGCTCTCCGGAACCGTCATCCGGCGCAGCAGACGAGTCTCTTCCGCTTCAATCTCATCCCAGCCATCACGCACCCGACTCAGATTTCCCTCACGCCATGCATCTTTTTTAAATTCACTGGATTCAGCCATCATATTCCGCCGTTTGCAAACCCTGCTTCACCAATTATTATCTTATTTACTCGTGACTTTTAACCTTGTCACTTAATCCTGTAAGAAAGATGGTACCAGCTAAAATCCCATAAGGCAAGGGATTATCTATTTCATCTCTATCGATTGAATAGAATTGTCAGCAGGTTCCCAAAGCCTTCATTTCCCCAAAAACACACAGATCATCTTCTTTCAACCATAAAATCTCTTTTTATGGTATGATTGACACAGTGACTACTTCTTTCGTCCAAAGACTAATTCCCGGTATTTTAATTAAATTTTGCATTATTTGTTCCAGGCCCTGCATCATATCCGGTATGAATAATGCCGCTGTGCGCCTTGGTTGTGCCGTTTGATACATCATTATCCCTTTCAATTAAGGCAATCTTCAAGGAATATCTGGATAATTCTCTGGCTATAAAATCTCCGTTAACGCCCGCACCGATGACAGCTAGGTCATATATTTATATACATCACGATAAAGGCTTCTCTGGAGAATATCCCGGATGAACCGGAAGGACCAGAAGAATAAAATCCGTCCACAGGATGAAAACAGAGTTCTGCCTAACGGCTATTCGAAAGAACCCTCCAGGGTCTTCATGAAGTCCTGTTCATCACCCCGTCTGATGAGCGCGGCCCCTGAGAATCGGTGGCATCCGTCGGCAATTCCCCCTACAGCATTTACTGCCCCGGGTATCAGATGCATAAAATCAGGCCATTCTCCGCCTTCTATTTTCTCTCTGAGCATTTCCGGAACCCTGGCCGAAACCTTGGTAAGTAAGACGCCCAGAGAACCTATTCCCGGCTGTGATTCCGGAAAATGCTGGAAACCGATAAGATATTTATCCGTTCCGGCAATCTCTTTCTTAATAAGCTCTTCTAAGAAAAGTCCGATCGCCTTCACTCCCATGGGGTGAAAACGCTCCCGGACATCTATCCACTGGAAATGAGAACTCTCGCCCCATCCGGCGGACGCCCTGTCAAAGACCTCGAAGGACCCGGTGCTATTTCCAATCCTGCCCATCTCTATGGCAAACAAACGCTTCTTCATTTCGCCCATCCGGCTTGCGGCTTCGACAGCCTCCTGCTGATCTCTTCCCAGAAGAAATTGTATTCCCTTTTGCGCTTCCCCGGAATAAAATCCGATTGAACCGAGCCTGTCAAGGATTTCCACCAGTTCTGCAGGCTCTCTGCAGCCAAAAGCAGGTATTACCGTGCCGGCGCCCGCTTCCCGGATTAAACCCTGCCGCCCTGCCTCCTTAAAGAGCATTTTGTTTACACCCCTTAAGGATCCTCCATGCAACTGCCTGTCTCCGAACGCCCCGAGGATTCCGAAGACAGCCAGTTCCGCCTCCCTGTTTTGAACACCCGCCAACCCGAGCAGCTCCCCGCCAAACAGAGCGCTTACTGCCGCGCCTGAAATTTCATTATCCCCGCTTATCCCGAAGTTCTCCGGATTGAGATGAATAACATTATCCGGTACTTCCCCCCCGGGTAGATGATGATCCAGGATGATGACCAGCCGCATCCCGCTTGAACGGGAGTATTCACCGATAAGCACGGAACTCTGCCCGCCCAGATCCGCATAGATAATACACCCCCTGTGCTTTGCGTGTATTCTCGATAATATTAGCTCATGGATTTTTTCCAGGGGTAGAAGCGTATGCTCGATGGAAAGAAGAGAAAACACCCTGGACAGGGAGGCTGCAGAACAGAGCCCATCCGCATCGTTATGGTGTACTACAGTTACGGGCATCTTTTCATGCTTGAGGGCCTCTAATAATATCCCGGCTGCCCGGGATGCGGCCGATTTGAACTGATCGTACTGTCCCCTTTGCATTAGATACCTGCTCAGGCCGGTAAGAGTTTTCTGGATTCTTTATCAAAGATAAGAATATTTTCCGGAGGTAGGAAGAGAATTGCCTTCTCTCCAACTTTTAAATCCACTTCCCTGGTTAAGAGAATATTGAAGAGCACACTTCTTGATCCCTGTCCGCAAGTTATCTGCAGGATAGTTTCCGGTCCGGCTGGAAGAATGGTCTTAACCTCACCGGTGGCGGTGTTAGGACCCGGTTTGGAAACTAAGGAGATATTTTCAGGCCTGATGGCCGCCACAACTTCCCTGCCAGGCTGAATATACCTGTATGCGGTGCTTATCGAAAAAAGATCACTCTTCACCTCAACCACATTCCTACCCCGGTTTTTTCCCATTCCTGTGATTCCTGCTATCTTATTCATTGAGGGACTGCCGATAAAATCGGAAACAAACAGGCTGGATGGACGGTTGTAAACAGTTTTAGGATTTTCCAACTGTTCTATGCTTCCCTGATTCAAAATAGCGATTTTACTGGCCATAGTAAGACCCTCAACCTGATCGTGGGTGACATAAACTGTGGTCGCCCCGGTCTGAAAATGGATGCTTTTGATCTCCGCTCTCATATCCAGGCGCAGCTTGGCATCCAGATTGGACAGTGGCTCATCCATGAGGAATATATCCGGTTCACTGACCAGCATTCTGGCCAGTGCGACCCGCTGCTGCTGGCCACCGCTCATCTCCTGAGGGTATCTTCCTATCATTTCCTCAAGCCTCATAAACTCTAAGACCTGCTTCACCTTTTCTTTGATTTTCCCGGATTTCATCCGCTTTACCCTTAAGCCGAAGGCGATATTCTCAAACACAGTCATGTGGGGCCAGAGGGCATAGCTTTGAAAAACAAGCCCTACACCTCTCTCCCGGGCGGGGATGAATACTCCCTTTCTGCTGGAAAAAACAAGCCTGCCTTTCAAATAGATTTCTCCTGAAGTGGGATCTCAAGCCCGGCTATCATCCTCAGGATGGTGGTTTTCCCGCATCCCGAAGGACCCAAGAGGATGAGGAAATTCTTTTCTTCTATGGTAAAAGAAACATTATTGACCGCAGTAACATCCCCAAAAACCTTGTTCAGATTATTTACTTCAACCACGGGTACAGACATTCTAAAGCCCCCCTCCCCTCTTGCCCATTTTTCTTGAGATAAACTCTCCCGCGATCACAATAATAATAATCAGGACACTTATAGCGCTTGAAAATTGGGTATATCCCTGCTCCTGATAGCGGAAGGTCATGGTGGTCAGCGTCCTGGTTTCCGGAGTCACCAGGAGAATAATAAGTGAGAGCTCCCTCATGACCGTTATAAATACTAAGATAAAACCGGAAAGCGCCCCATGAATGGAGAGGGGCAGTATAATCCTCCTGAATCTCATGGACCAACGGGCGCCCGAGATTTCCGAAGCCTCTTCCAGCTCACTCCCGATCTGCAGCATGGAGGTTATTCCGGCCCTTCCGGTGAAGGGAAGGTTCTTGGCTATGCACACGAGGGCCACTAAAAAGAATGTACCGTAAAGCGCCGGAATGGGCCCTATCTTCCGGGTAAAGAGGGACAGGTAAAGCGCTCCAAAGGCGATACCGGGAACGAGGTAGGGCAGGAAGGAGAGCTGTTCCACCGTGTTGGAAAGCCTGGTGTTTCTTCCCTTAACCACAGCATATCCGATAAATATTCCCAAAAAGCCTGATACAAGGCATGCAACAAGGGCGAGTTTGATGCTGTTCCATGCCGCCCTGATGATGGACAGGTTTCTTAATATCCCGGCTTCACCCTCGGCAAAATCCGTGCCTCCCCTCCCGATCCAGAAGAGTATTGTCAGGTTCTTAAGGGAATAATCATCCGGATAGAGGGTTAGAGTCTGCCATACTATGAGAATCAGAGGCATGAGGACAGAAATAATTATAAGCAGTACAACCACGGCAAACAGGGGAGCTTTCATCCTGCCCAGGGGGGTAATTGATCTCCTGAATCCCTTACCGGCAATGGTCACAAAGCTCTTCCGCTTCCCGATGATTCTCTGGTTAATGTAGATGACCGAGGAAGAGATTCCGATCAGCATAAAAGCAAGAATATAGCCAACGGCCGGGACCCTGTTGATGATGTTGGAATATATCTGGGTTGAGAGAGTGAAGAACCTTACCGGGGAGCCTAAAAAATAGGGGGTGCCGAATATACCCAATGCCCTTGAAAAGGTAAGAATAAAGCTCGATAGAATGGCGGGAATGACCAGGGGAAAGGTTATTCTTCTTAAAATATAGGATTGCGAAGCACCGAGGATTTCACCGGATTCCTCGAGCCTTGAATCCATACTTGAGAGCGCAGCCGAAACGAGCAGGAAGGCATAGGGGAAATAATGCAGGGAAAGGGTAAATACAATAGGGAAAAAGCCGTAGGACAGCCAGTTCGGGGGGCTTACCCCGAAGAGGTACTGGAAGAGCCCTGCAGCCCCGCCGATGCGATCATTCTTAAAGAGGTTCAGCCAGGCCAGGGCGTGGATATAGGAGGGTATGACATAGGGTAGGACCGCCGCCGCGGCCACAAACTTCCTCAAAGGCAAATCCGTACGTGTAACCAGCCAGGCCAGAAGGGATCCGATCAGTATGGCAAAAATGGATACCCCAAGGGAGGTTGAGAGTGAATTCCAAAGCGGACGGAGCAGGACATTTCTGGTAATCCTGCTGCTGAAGATCCTTATCCAGTGGAACAGAGTAAAATGTCCGGGCCTGGCATCCTTTGAGAGTCTGGTATCGGTAAAGTGCCAGATAAAGGAATCTCCGATCATCTTGACAAAGGGAATAATTACAATAAAGAGAAGGATAAAGAGTAAGACTAAGGAGATAATAATGTGGGGGCGCCGCAGATAATTCCTCAACCTGTTAAATCCGGCGGCCCTTTCACCTCCGGCTGTGCCTATAGCTCTTTCCACTACTTCAGGTTTGCTAGCCAGAACTCCAGTATCTTAAGTCCATTCTCCCATACATATACTGGATCCGAGGCCCAGTAATTAAGATCCGAAAGCTTTCTGGAACCCTTTACGGGGGTTACATCATCTCTGACAGAAAAGTTTCCCAGTACATAGTAGGGGGCATAGCCTGTGCCTCCCTTGCTGTCTCCCATCATCCAGCGGATCAGGAGTTTTGCGGCATTGGGATGCCTGGCCTGATTCACTATGGCCATGATCACATCGGTGGAAACGCCCATAACCGGTTCTATATCATACATCACAGTAAATTTCAGATTCGGGTTCTTTGTTTTATCCCTCAAACGGGAAAAGGCGGTCCACCCCACCGGCGGGTCTGCCTGATCGGAAAGCCCCACAGCCTTGGCCACATCATTTGTCGAGCCCATAATGATCACGTCATTGTTAAGAATCCTTAAGACCCATTCATAGCCTGCATTTTCAACCCCGGGACTTAACTTGATCTTCTCACCGAACACTCTCTTGTACTCCGCCTCCATCTCTTTGGAATGTTCGACAACCGCAGCAAGAACTTCGATAAACTCTGAGAGCTTCTGGGGATCGGGGAAGATGAACCGTCCTCTCCATTCATCTTTAGTTAGATCCCACAGGGAATTAATGGGGGGAGCGCTCATCTTCTCATCATTGTAGATGAGTACATCCATACTGGTATGATGCACGAGCAGGGGTTTCTGGAAACCTTTCAGAATCACTCCCTTTATATCAGATGGTACATATCCGAATACGAGATTCCTGTCGTAGAGCTCATGGATAACTGTCGAGGGATCTTTCAGGAAGATGACATCAGCCACATAGTTCTGCGCCTCCTGTTCGGCCAGAACCTTGGTGACGAGTTCCGGAGAATCGATGTCGAATCCATTCACCTTGATTCCCGGATACTTCTCCTCAAAGGTCGGTCCGAATTTAAAGACTCTGGAAGAATAGGAATAGATGTTCACCTCCCCTTCCTTTTTACCCGCTTCATAAAGCGCTGCCTCATCAAAGTCTTCGGTATACTCGCCCAACCCTGCGGACTTCAACCAGGCATCCGTCTCCGGGCTTAAAGCCGCTCTTTCCTCCTGTCCTCCAGCCCATGCTGCCAGGGATATGAGCAGTAACAGGGAAAGTACCAGTAGAAAGGAAATAAAATTTTTCATAAAACGCCTCCTGATTAAGAGCATAAGAGATTAAATTTCACCCGTCAAGGATATAGGCGACTAATATCCATCATTAGTTTCTACATAAATATTTCATTCATCTCCTGAAGCTTTCTCTGATTTGTTCTAAAAAGAAGCCATGTGTTGTTGAGTTTGGAAATCATAGCGCTTTTGTTTTTTAAATTCTCCGAACATGAAATAAGTCCGATATCATCACAGACTTGAAAAACATGCTCCACCATCTTATCTATTACATCTTTTGGAAAATAATAGTTATAAAGTGGCAATTTGATGTTATGAAAATATTGAGTATATTCAAGCCAGGTATCTTTAACATCTTCACATTCAATACCTATATAATTCAGCATAGCTAAAATTCCATCCATCCTATAGGAATCCGGTGGATGAAAATCTGAATAATAATAGACATTATCGATATTATAGTCGGGGGGTATGTCTGGCAGAGTTTTATATTTGTCCAAGCATATGCTTGACTAACGCAATGAATGATAGGGATTTTTAAAATCACTGTCAAGGCAATATGTGGAAACATCCTTAAAAAGCTCGCGAAAACTACCCGTGAAAGCTATTAAACGATCAGCTTTAAGCTTAAATAACCTAAAAACTGCCAATTGTATATGACTA
>JAUWZD010000035.1 GCA_030615505.1 Spirochaetales bacterium
TAGCCTTGAAATAGTCAAGAAGTTGTGGTATTAAGAAATCATTCATACATCCCTCCCAATCGTTTTTTTGTTTAATGGTATTATACCATCGATGGGAGGGATTTTAAATCCGTTTTTTACCTACAATTTCAATGCGCACCCGTACGATGTGGGTAGACCTCTCTGCCCCTAAAACGCCTACTTTCCATATTTTATTAACTAGCCTTTTTAAGCCCAAAAGCCAGCCTGTTAGCCTTTTAGTCCGGATAAGGTAACTCCCTCTATAAATTTACGCTGTGCGAAAAAAAAGAAAATAACTACTGGGACAAAGGCAATCATGGAGCCGGCCATCTGGAGATTCGTCTGCGAGATATACTGTTCGGTAAACTTGGAAAGCCCCACCGGGAGAGTCCACCGCTCTGGGCTGTTGATGACAATCAGGGGCCAGAGCAAGGCGTCCCAGTTGGCCAGGAATGTGAACACAGCGAGGGTTGCAAGCGCCGGTATGCAGGACGGCATAACAATGGACCAAAAAATCCTTGGTTCTGAACATCCATCAATGCGAGCTGCGTCAATCATATCACTGGGTACGCTCTGCATGAACTGGCGCATCAGAAAGATGCCAAAAGCACTTACCAAAGAGGGCACGATAAGACCTGCGTAGGTGTCCACCCAACCCAAGCGGATCATAAGGATAAATAGGGGAATCATTAGCACATGGAAAGGGATCATCATCGTACTCAGGACGAGTATGAAGATAACGGTGCGACCAGGGAAGCGGTAGCGTGTGAACGCATAGCCTGCCATAGCACTGGTCAACAACACCCCGGCCACCGCTGCACTCGAAGCAAATACGCTGTTGAAGAAATAGCGTGAGAAATCCAGGCGATCCCAAACCTGGAGGTAATTATCAAGAATGGGCTGTTTGGGTATCCAGGTAGGTGGGATAAACATCACTTCGCTGAGCGGTTTAAGAGAGGCGGACAGCATCCAAAGGAAGGGAACGATCATGACCAGTGCCCCTCCCACCAACACAGCGTAACCGGCAGCAAATCCACATAAAGATAAAGGGCTTTGTTTTTTCTTTCCGGTCATCAATCTATCCACCTTTCAATCAGTACTCTATCTTACGTTGGAATAGGCGCAACTGTATTAGAGTGACGCACATTATAATCGCGAAAAGGATAAAGGCTACAGCCGAAGCGAAACCCAGATCGCAAAAGCGGAAAGCGACTTCGTAGATGTGATAGACAAGCACCCGGGTAGAGTCCAAAGGCCCACCGGCCCCCGCACCCCCGATTTTGGTCATTATAAGTACCGGAGTGAATGCCTGCAGCGAAGAGATGATAGAAGTGATAATGACAAAAACAAAGCTGGGGTTGAGCAAAGGGAGAGTGATTTGCCAGAAAGATTGCCAGGAGTTGGCTCCTTCAACCTGGGCCGCTTCGTAGTATTGCCGGGGTATATCCTGCAGTCCTGCTAAAAAGATAACCATGTTGTAACCTATTCTCTTCCATATCGAAGTTATGATTATGGCAGGCAGAGCCCAATATGGTGATGCCAGCCATTTGGGACCAACAATGCCCAGCAGGCCGAGAAAAGTATTGACAAGACCGAAATTGGGCTCAAACAGCCAGCGCCACACAAATCCCACCGCTACCCAGGTAGTGATGACCGGGATGAAGTAGACGGTACGAAAGAGTCCCAATCCCCTGATGCTGCGATTGTTCAGGATCAATGCCAGACCAAGGGACAGTATCATAGCAATTGGAGCCACGGCTGTGGTATAGATTAGAGTATTTTTAATACTTTTTATTGTAAGAAGATCGCTCAGCGCTGCGCCATAGTTACTAAAAGCGACGAAAGATCGGGGCGAGGGTATAAGCGACCATTTATGGAGACTTATAGTGAAAGCGTGGATCATGGGCCATAGTAAAAGAACCAGATAGAAGATCAGTGCAGGAGCAAGGAAAGCATACGCCCACAGCACCTCGTGCATCCACCTTGTTGACTGCACACGCCTTCTGCTATTGGCCCGCGCACTTTGTGTAGCTCCTGTCCCCATTGGTCCTCCACCTTTTCAGGCAGTTGCTGATTAAACCGTAATGGCCGGCATTCCTGCGGGCCATTACGGTTTTTAATTTCTACTTCTACTTTCCAATCTGCTTGGCGATAACCGCATTGAGCTCCTTGATCATCTGAGCCAAGGAGTCCTCAGCAGAGAAGCCGCCAATGGTAACACGATGCAAAGCATCTGTGTACGCCTTATTCCACTCAGGCCATCCGATCCACGAAACAGGATGAGCGACCTTCATGGAATCCATAACTACCCGGTCGTTGTTTGTCTGCCGGAACCTGGAATCATTAACTAAGTCGGCCATTGACGGTAAATCGCCGCTCACTTTAAACCATACAAGTTGGGCATCACGGTTGGTGCAAAGACGTACCCACTCCCAGGCCAGCTTAGGATTGGCAGCTTTCTTCGCGACTACCCATGCCTGTTACCTGCCCGGTTGGGTTACCTTTTACTTTTAATACTTGTCAGAATAGAATGGAATAGAATACAATTCTCAGCCAGGAAAGTTTCCTAATTCAGCAGAAAGGAGAAAGGGAGAGGATACCCTTCCTACTAAAGATAGTGGTATTCTCTCCCCCTCAAACATTAACTCATATAATACATGGAAAACATACAAATGGAAAGCCTTTCTTCAGCTATTAATAAACTTAGCAGCTTTTATGCCCTGCCTGTTACTTTTTCATATGCATCTATTCTATTGGCCGATTTATTAACTATTCTGTACATTAAAGCCTCATAAATCTTTAATTAAATCTTCCAAACCTAAATCTTTAAGCCTTTCAGCAGTTGGAATGCCATTCTCATCCCATTGTCTCAATGTGTAATACCTTTCCAGCATATATTCGAGGTCAACGGTTAATCCTTCCTTTACTATTTCCTCTGTCTCCAGATTGTATACAGTTGCCTCCTCTTCGAGAAAACGGTCAGGCAGGCGATCATCTCTTCTGTCGAGTCCATGGCGATAATTATACATCCGCTCCAGGTTTACAATCCGCTCTCCGGCCTGAATAAGGCTTTTCCCATCGTGCTCATACCCCGGAATCTCGTTCAAGCCTTTAGCCAGATCTTCCGGATAGAGGGCAAAATTTTCCGTAGTTGAGAACTTGCATACTCCCAGAGCATCTGATACGGCGCAATAAGCTTCTGTTAGCACTACCATATCCGGTTTGTATGTCTCATCAGAAGGATCCAAAACTTCAGGCATGCATTCAGGAAAAAATTTATTTGCAGCCTCAACATTGCCCGTCAGATCAATAGTAGGCAGTGCATAGAGGTGATCCGCCCCTCTATTGGAAGTGCAATGGCCCAATGCCATACCCTTACAAATCCTGGGCTCCTGCATGGGCATTTCCAATCCCTTTACATGTAAAGCATACTTTTCCGCTTCTTTGCAGATCCTTTGTGCAGCCCTTTTCACACCCTCTCCCAGCAGATCACCCAAACCTTTACGAAAGGCAATCTTCTCAATCAAAGCGAGTATGGTTTCTTCACTGCCCCATTCCAGACTCAACTCCCCATCGGGATCTGATAACAGCCCCTTTTCATGACAGTCCATGGCAAAAGCGATAACCGTTCCAGTAGATATAGTATCCATACCGTAGCTATTACAGAGCAGATTCCCGTAGATTATAACTTCCAGATTATCATTATCCAGCAGCGGGCCAAATGAATTGATGGTTTCATATTCAGGCCCTTCTGTATTACATTTATATGAACCCTCTTTCACTTTAGTAAAGCGGGAACATCGGATTGGACAGGAAAAACAGCCGCCATTCTTTTCTAAATATTCACCAAGACTCCGGGCATTTATTCTATCTGCTTCTGCGAACTGGACGGACTGGTGATTTCTGGTAGGCAAATCTCCTCTTACATTCTTAGGGTCAACAAGAAGTGATGTACCCCATTTCCTTAATTCTTTTGATCCGGGATGTTTTCCCACTTTTCTCATCATCTCTAAAGCGACTTTCTTAAATTCCTCAGTAACCGGGATATCCTCACTTGAACTAACTGCCACTGCTTTTAGCTTTTTCGATCCCATGACAGCGCCCAACCCGCAGCGAGCAGCTGCACGGCCGTAATCGTTAATTACCGAAGATATTTTAACCAATCGTTCTCCGGCGGGACCGATAGATGCAACCCTGCAGCCCTTAAATCTTTTCTTTAATAACTTTTCAGTCTCTTCAGTAGTCTTTCCCCAATACGCTTCTCCATCAATCAACTTTAAATTACTGTCTTCAACGAATAATATCACTGGCTTTTCCGACCTGCCGGTAAATACCAAAGCATCAAATCCGGCCTTTCTTAACTCGGGCCCGAAGTAACCGGAAGAATTGGCATATCCGTATACTCCTGTAAGAGGAGACTTAGCTGTAACAGTATAACGCGCAGCCGTAGGCCATGGGGTTCCTGTAAACGCTCCGGTAGAGAAAATCAGATAGTTTTCAGGGCTTAAGGGGTCAACCTCCGGGCCAACGCGATCATAGAGTATTTTGGCTGCATATCCTCTACTTCCGAGATATTTTCGAACTGTAACTGCCGGGCTCTCAAAAGTATCGATCGCTCTATTACTAAGGTTTATAAATGCCGTTAAGTACGTATCTATACTCCTTTTAGAGCAGCGGTAGGACAAATAGAAGCGCATAACCCGCAATAGCGGCATTTATCTTCGTCCAACTGCATCTTTTTATTTTCTAACTTTCTCGCCTGATAAGGACAGACCTGAACACATATGTTACAGGCTGTACACAGGCTCTCCTCAAAATAAAATTCAAATTTATCTAATATTTCTTCATTGTACAGATACGGCAATGCAGCCCCTGAGACGGATGCAATCGTAGCGTAATTTAATTCAGCGAGCAGCTTCTTGATTCCGTGATTTAAACGGGAAAGATATTCCACTCCTTTCAGTATTAAAGCGGAGCACACGCCTACAGCAGAAGCTCCTGCCATCAGCATCTCAACAGCATCAGAAGCAGTCATTACACCCCCAAGTCCGATAATTGGTCTATCTGTCCTGGAAGCTATTTCGGCTATATATCTTAAGACAATAGGTTTGATGGCGCCGCCTGTCAGCCAGCCGTAGCCCTTTTCACTCCCAAGCAGGGGTTTCTTCGTTCTTATATCAATTCTTAAGACAGGTCCTACGGAATCCATGGCAGTAATTCCATCTGCACCGTGTTCTAAAGCTTCCAAAGCAGTTTGCAGCGGATCAACCCAGTTCGGGCTTATTTTAACAATAACAGGTTTATCTGTACTATCTTTAGCTCTTAAGGTCATTGAGACGATCGCTTCCTCTCTATAGAAAACCAGCTCAATCATATCCGCCCCTGCTTCATCCACGGGTTTTATCCAGTTTTCTACTTCTTCCGGTGTATGACCGATACTGGCTATGACCACTACCCCTGCCTCTTTGGCTTTTGGAATTTCTTCTTTCACCCACCTAACGCCTGAAATATCGCTCCATTTTTCCGCATTAATCAATGAAGATGCTGTGCTCTTGATAATATGGGGATATGGATTACAGGCAGCTTTATTCCGTATTGTTTTCGTAGCTACAGCGCCTGCACCTGCCTGATGCGCTCTGATCATCCCCTCAGCCCCATAGCTTAAGGGACCGGAACCGAGAATCAGAGTGCTCTTTAATCGCAGGCCGAATATATTGACTGTCAAATCTTTGCTCATTTACTTGCCTTCCATAATCTGCACGCTTCCAGCTTTACATTTTCTTTTATCTCATTCCAATCAACACCCAGCAGCCTGCCTCCTTTTTTAATTAATTTTCCGCCTACAAAGACTTCCCTCACATTATCCGGATTACAGTATAAAATGAGTTGATTAAAAATATTGTTCTCATTAACAGGGGTCTGCAGGTCCGGATCGATAGTAATAATGTCTGCAAAGCAGCCTTCCGATAATCTCCCCGTTTGAGGAATCTTAAGGGCCCTGCTTCCATTAGAAGTAGCCATCTTGAAAACAGTTTCTGCAGGCATAATTTCAGGATTCTCATGATTGGCTTTATGGATTAGAAATGCACCACGCATCACTTCAAAAAAGTTATTAATATAGCCATCCGTACCCAGTCCAATATTTATTCCTTTTTTTAAAATGGCAGGAACCGGAGAAATTCCTCCCCCTACTTCGCAGTTGCTCAAGGGGACATGTACCAAATTCACATCATATCTTTTGAGGATATCCAATTCCTTTTCTTCCAGTTTTACGCCCTGTGAGGCCAGCACATCACTGCCCAGATATCCCAGTTCTCTATATAATTCTACAGGCGATTTGTCATATCTTTTTTTACATACTTCGGGTTCATACACGCTTTCCGAAAGATGCATCTGAATACCCGAACCGATTTGCCTGGCCATTGCTGCAGCTTCCTGAATGAAATCCTTAGAACAGGTAAAAGTAGTATGAATACACATCATCCCAGAAATCAAGGGATGCTCTTTATAAGCCAAATAAAAGTTCTTATTCTCCTTCAAACCTTCCATTCCGTTCTCTTTAGATACCCTCTCACAGGCTTCAAAAGAGAGTACTGCTCTAATCCCAATTTTTTCTAAAGCCTCAGCCTGTGTCTTCAATGCTCCTGGAATAGAATTAGGAGCTTCAAGCACATCACAGAAAGTAGTAACACCGCTGTTTAACAATTCCAAAGCCGCAGCCCGGCTTGTAATGTTAATCATTTTATGATCGATCCTGTCTTCAACCAGTGGCCACCAGAAATCATTTAAAAAGCTCTCAAAGCTCTCAATGTCACCCGGAGGAGTAATACCATGAGATAATACACCATAAGAATGCATGTGAGCGTTAATAAAACCTGGTGATATGATCTTATTTCTGAAATCTAAAATATCATAATAAGCATATTTGCTCTTCAAAAAATCATTTTCACCTATCGCTTCAATGAAATGGCCGTTTATTGCCACACCCCAATTTTCTTCGACCCTGTTATTTTCCAGAAGTAAATACTTTCCTAATAAAACTTTTCCCAAGTTAATCCCTCCACCGATACTTATTTCTCACTCAAATAAACATGTAAGTGAGCATAAAATTGAGAAGCTTTCAATAAATCGTCTATATCTATATATTCATTATTAGCATGGGCAAGTTTTTCTATTCCGGGACCAAAACCCACTGTCGGTATATTCGCTATCCCCATAGTATAATTTCCATTTGTGCAGAAACTCCATACGGTAACCGCAGGTTCTTCTTTAAATAAATCGGAGTAATTGTTAACAGCGGCCTGTACTAACGGATGATCTTCTTCTAAGATCCAGGCAGGAAAATATTCTAAGGCTTTTTTTAAATATCCATTATAGCTTTTTTCTTTATACTCCACAAAACTGATCTCGCCACAGTCGGCATTTGGAAGCTTATTCATTTCAGCCAGTAGGCTCTCTCTGCTGTCAGCAGTAGTTAATCTCCGGTCCATAGTAACCGTGCATTCTGAAGGCAGCGTATTAAGTGAAGTTGATTTACAGTCAATATTCGTAACAACAATATCTCCCTGTCCCAATATCTTATCAGACGCTAATTTTTTATCCAGTTCCGCTACAGATTGAGCAAAAGGAAGAGCTTTTTCAATTGGGTTATCACCTTGTTTATGGATACTGGCATGAACAGGCATACCTTTAAACCTGGCTTCTATTAAGGCCCGGCCGCGATGGCCCCTGCAGATCTTTAGATTGCTTGCCTCTGCGATAATGACATAATTCGGCTTAATTTTATATTCCCTGAGAAATGAACCTAAAGCCAATCCCTCACAATCTTCTTCGGAAACACTGCCGATAATATAGATGGTAAATTCATCTTGAAGATACAATTCCTTTATAGCCCTTCCTGCAAAGAGAAGAGAGGTGAATGGCCCTTTATCATCCATGGCTCCACGTCCGTAAATCTTTCCTTCCTTAATTACAGCCTTAAACGGATCGGTATCCCATTGCTCTTCATCTGCGGAGACAACATCAAGGTGGGCATCGAAAAGAATAGTCTTAGGTCCGTTTGCGATCCTTCCGATAACATTACCGACTGAATCTGTAAACACTTCATCATACCCGGTTTTATTCATCTCTTCTTCGACTCTATTAACAATCTTTTCTTCATGACCTGGCAGGCTTTTAATTTCAATTAATTCGCTTAAGAATTTTACTAAGTTCTCCTTTTCCCCATTAATAAATTCCTTTAATTCAATTATTTTCATTTTTTTTCCCTTTAGTTAGATGTATTATTTAATATTACATCCGATATTTAAAGTAGCAAGATATACTTAATAATATTTGTCGAAACATGAGGACATTTTTTTTTCTGAGCACCCTGGTATTTCCTCTCCTGCTCCATCCCCTTGATCTCTGCTGGATTAAGGAGAGCGATAGACGGTCTAATGATATTATTCTTGAGTTCATAATTCTTGAGGATCTTGAAACCGGAATAAATGCTATTAAGGCCTTGAAATCAAGGGAAGACACCTACGTTGCAGATATCATTAGCAGTCTAATCATCAGCCATTCACATACCCGCTATTATGTAGAGGAGTATATGCTGAGGCTTCTGTTAACCCAGGTATTTTCTTCCAAATTGGAAATATCGGATCTGGCTGAAAGAGTAAATGTAAATCAGGACGGATTCGAGTTACTGATTAAGAATCTTCTGCAGTTTGAGAATCCACAGCTTAAAGGTGAGATTCTAAGGCTTCTCCCTCTCACAGAAGAAATATATCACACTCAAGCAGCAGCAGCAGGAAGAGAACTTACGAATATACTTAAAAATCAGGATGGTCGAATAACATCTGATCAGTTATACTTCTTTCTATTCTTCTTAGAAGCCGTTAAAGTAATAGGGAACCCGGACCTTGCAGAACCGTGTCTGTCGATCTATGAGCTGACAAAAGATTCTCGAATTGCTGATCTGGCCAAAAGAGTAACTAAGCACTTATTAGGTAAACGATAATTCTATTCAGAATCGCCTTTCTGAATCCAGCAGAATGGTAACAGGTCCTGAATTGGTATAGGTTACGTCCATTCTGGCGGCGAATTCACCTGTTTCAACATTTAAATTCTGCCGCTTGATTCGATCAATCAGGCGGTTATAGTATTCTGCAGCTTTTGGAGGAGAGGCGGCATCGGTGTAGGAAGGCCTCCTTCCTTTTCTCGAATCTCCGAACAGGGTAAACTGTGATACGATAAGTATTTCTGCATGGATATCTTTTACAGAAAGATTCATTTTATCCTGTTTATCCGGGAAGATACGAAGGTTAACGACCTTATCGGCAATATAATCTAAATCCTGCTCAGTATCCCCCTCCCCTACTCCTAAATATACAAGCAGTCCCCGGTCTATACGGCCGCAGATCCTCTCGTTAATACGCACTGTACACTTCTTAACACGTTGTACTACTGCTCTCATAATTAATTGCTCAATAGCTTGTGCAGGGATTTCCCTGCCAGGGCAAGACCGGATTCAATCACCTGGATTTTCCCTAAGACTTCCACTGAAGATCCGTTCTCTAAGTCAGAGGCAAAATCAAGTGTAACCGGAACAATCCCCATTAATTCTTCCTCCTGCTGATAGCCAACAAGCAGGTCAAAACGGATGGCTTTATCTCCTATTTGCAGATTAGCCACCTTGCCGGCCCAGGTTGCGTAACATCCCTCGTACAGGTGAGGCTCGGATAATACTTCGGAATAGGAGAAATTATCTTTCAGAGTGGTGAAATCCGGTTCCTGTACAAACGTTTTTAATAATCGGGCCCGCTCTTTAACATAAGCTGAGGCATTGGAAATTATAATCCTGTTTGCTTCTCTAAGGGCTAGATTATCCCTATACTGTAGCAGGAAATTCTTTACACTTTCAAAGGTTTCCTCTATTTCTTTTTCAGAAAGAGTTATCAGGGCATCCACATGATAACTTATTAACGGGGGGTGCTCTGGCGACAATGCAATATCCGCAATGCCCGGCCTCTCACCTTTAGGTTCTAACCTGGGAAGGAAGTGAAGAATCCCTGTCAGTATCAATACTGACAGGAGCAGCAGCAAACCCGGAATCAGCAGTACAGCGGGATTAAAAAGAATGGGCGGAAACATGGATTTTATTCTGATCTCATCGATAGACGGGTTATTACGGATAAGATTCAATCCATTTCGTGCTGTGGGGTTCCCGGGTTCAAGATCAAGAATTTTCAGCCATTTTTTTACAGCCTCCTCAATCTCTGAGCGTTTAATGTTGATGGCAGCAAGACCCAGGAGGGCTTGTACATCCTCGATATTCAATTGCTCTGCCCTTTTCAGATAGGATTCGGCTCCACCGAAATCCCCGCTGTATAAACAGGCAGAGCCGAGCAGGGAATAGAATTCCGAGTTGTTTCTGAACCGAAAGATTTGACTCTCCAGCAGCCGTATCACTTCGGAGAACTTTTTGCTTTTGTATAGTCGGTAAGCTTTTTTAAGCACACTTTTAGGCATAATCTGTGGACCAATACGTCATTATAGGCATGACGCCTTTGTCACATACCCTCCGAGTACTTTTTGGATCTGGTATTCAGTTCAGTAAGGATATCCCTTATCAGCCGTAATTCTTCGTCAGTAATTACTTCTCCGGAAGATATCTTTTTGTTTAATTCATCCAGGAGTTTGTTTATCATACCAAGATCTGTAACCAGTGAGCTTGAAAGACTATCCGACTCATCCGCTTGACCTAAAGCCTCTTCAAGCAGATTATCCAGCTTAAGCTCATCCCTGGAATCCATTTCGAATTTCTTGAGGCTTAAATTGCCTAAAACAGTTACTATGGTTCTATCCCGGCCTTGCCTTAAAATCTTAGGATTGTAATAGTGGCATACCGCTGAATCATTAATGGAATATGGCATAAGGCTGAAATCTCTTAATCCTGAGGTTTTATACAGCCAGGAAGCATCTTGCAGACGCTTCCAGTTGGCAAATACGATTCTGTCAGGCATGGTGATTCCCCGGCCAGATGTAATGCACTGCAATCCGATATTGGAATTCTCCGCTTTAGGAGATACCCAGTATTGTATCATATTTTTCCGTTCAATACTTAACTCCCGATTAATCTCAGGATCACGGTCTGTTTTGAAATGGGGGAACCCCTCTTCTCCAAGATACGTATCCAGGCAAAATTTTATTCCTGCCTCCAGTTCCCGATCAGAAACATTGGTAAGAGTTAGAGTGATTTTTACACCATCTTGTAGAAGGACGAAATCCTGAACAATCTTGAGCTTATTCGAGCTCCAGACAAAACGAGCTCCTGAGTCAGTTTTTCCGGCAGTTTCCTGGTATTCGGAGCTATCCCCGAGTTTTACAATTTTATTCTCAACAACGAGTGATATACCTGATGTTCTTGGATCCTGTGCCACAAACAGTGGGATATAATCCTCACCCCCTGCTTCAGACAGGGTGTACAGGGAAAATCGACCGATTTCCTCATGCAGAATCAGTTTAATTCTGCCCTCTTTCACCTCCAAAGGCCATAGAAGTGTATGATAAAAGAGTAATATTAATAATAAAAACCTGGATCTTTTTCCCGGCATCCCTACCTTTTCTCCGGACTTTTCTCAATCAAATCTAAAAGAGACTCCTTTAGAGTAAGCGCCTCCTCCTTTATTTGAAGCAGCTTTAATTTTTTTTCCAACTCCTCACTTTTCTGCATAAGCGATTCATCCGGTGCTTGCTCGCTTTGTAAACTCATCTGTTGATTTTTAAGAATCTCTATTCTGCTTTTCAAGGAGGCATTTTCTCTTTTTAACTGTTCAATTTCTTTAATCAAATTACTATGCACTCCCTCCTGCTTCAAATTGGACAGCCTTTTTTGATAGGAAGCAATGGCCTGTTCATATGTCTTCTCACGCCGCTGAAACTCCTCAATAGTTTTAAGGGATTCTTCATGGCTCCATTTCAGGAGTTTTAAAAGCTCATTTTCTCTTTTTTTAAATTCAATCAGTGATAATCTGTAAAGAGAGGCTTCAATCTTAAAACTCTTTGGATAATCCTCTTTAATTTTTGTAAAAATTAAAGCCGCTTCCTCCAATTGACCAAATGAGTAGAGAGATTCGCCTATCCAGAAATAGGCATTAGGGATATACTCGGAATCCGGGTAGCTGCTGATAAAATTCTGAAGGAGCTGTATAGCGTTTTCAAACTCTCCCTGCTTGAAGAGTAGTCTTCCCTTCTGATACAAAGCCTCTGAGAAATAAATATGATCGGGATAATTGTTCAAAAAGAACTCAAGATTTCTCTCAGCATCTTCAAGGTTGTCCATGGCCATATAGGCTTTAAAAATCCAGAAATAGGCATCCGGCCTATACACCTCCTCTTCCGGATCAAAAATTATGCTTCTGAAGCTTAAGACGGCCTGCTGATAATCTCCCTGCTTAAACAGTGATATTCCTTCCCGTAATTGATCCACACCCTTTTCGGACTCTCCAAACACAGAAATCGGGATCTTAATCGCAGAGATAATCATTATTACTAACAGTATAAGTGTGACATGTGATCGTGACATCGGGCTCTTAACTCCTGTCTTATTTTCGACTCAGTAGGAATGAAACTATATATTTTTATTCTCCCCCCTTAAGCAATTGTATTTCTTCTTCCGGATTTGCAGCTTCAAAAATGGCAGATCCGACCACAAGTACTTCAGCCCCTGCCCCGATCACCCTCTTACAGTTTTCACGATTGATCCCGCCATCTACTTCAATAAAAAAGGCGTAGTTCTTCTCCTGCTTAATGCTTGTTAAGAATTCCACTTTATTTAATGTCTGTTCAATTAAAGTTTGGCCCCCGAATCCCGGATTAACAGTCATGATCAAAACAAGATCTATAATGGGCAAAATTTCAGATAGTACAGTTACAGGAGTCGAAGGCACAATGGAGATTCCGGCTTTTTTTCCTAATTCCCTGATCTTATTAAGATGGCGATGGATATGCACAGAGCTTTCATAGTGAATAGTTATAATATCAGACCCGGCTTCGGCAAATTTATGTATGAAATTCTCCGGTTTAGTAATCATCAAGTGTACATCAAAGGGCAGTTTCGTGTATCCGCGCAGCGTCGATACCATCTTTGGGCCGAATGTAATATTAGGTACAAATTTACCGTCCATGATGTCCAGGTGAACCCAATCGCCTTTCCCCCGTTCAATAATGCGTACAGCCTCAGCCAGATGAGCATAATCAGCGGCCAGAATTGAAGGTGCTATGAGAATTTTCCGGAGAATATCCATAACATTCATCATAGCAGAAACGTCCGGCCATGTGCAAATGGTTTTGCTTCGAGGGGTGCAATTTTGAAATGCGGATAAATTACAACATTGAACTTTCTTCATTGTAGTTTGATTGACTAAAAGGCATATAGTGGTATAATTAATTTATTAACATGAAATTATAACATATGGCAGAAAAACAACTTACTTTCAAGGAAAATGAAATTATTCAGATTCTTAACAAAGTTTATTTAAACTTTAAGTCAGGACTCTTTAAAGAATCAATTACCCTTTTAGAAAGAGCTTTGTCCATCGATTTTGAGTATCCTGATGTAGCCACTACCTTAAAATGTGCTAATTTCTGGATGGAGAGGGAGGATAAAGTAAGGGAAATATCCAGTAATTATGAGAGAGGGGAGTTCCTTTTAAATCAATGGAAATTATTTTCCGGCTTTGTGGAAAGAATAGGTGATATTTCTGAAAGATGTCTGTTTACTATAAAATACTATATTTTCGGTCAGGCTTTAGAGAATTACCTGGCCCTGTATAATGAATCTGAGCTGAATGATACGGAGATCCTTCTACGAATTGGCATTTGCTATAAGGGAGAAGGAAATTTTGAAAGCTCTATCCATTTTCTTGAGCTTGCAGGACAGCAAAAACGTGATGATGCAGTTATACTGGCCGAGCTTGCGGATTGCTATTCATTAGTTAATGAGAACAGAGCGGCTAAAGTCTTTTTTCGAGAAGCTTTTTTTCTTAATCCCCAGGCTATTGAGCTTTCCTATCTGGAATCGCCAATAATTCAGCGGCTGATCGGTAAGCTTAAAGATTTTGGCTACAGGCATGCTGAGTTGTGTGAATGGATTCCTGTATACGGAACTATCTATGGTTTATTTAATGTAAAAAGGGAACTTCGACCTCTTGAACTTGGGAAACTCAAGCAATCGATTTTTAAGCTGGAAAAGGAAGTAAATCAGGATAAGCATACTCAAGTGATACCACGTTTAATTAACCGTTACTTTTGGCTAATAGATCATTATATTAGTATCAATGAAGAGAGAGTAAAGATCGAAGAGATACTTCAAAAGATTAAAGACCTTGATCCAGTAGTCTACCAGAAGTATATAAACTAGAATTACGAGCACACAGGAGTAAGTGAAATGTTAGAGAACGTTTTAAAAACGATCAATGAACTTCTAAATGAAGAAAAATGGACCCGGGCCACGTTAAACAGCTATTCAATAAATAATTTCAAGGATTTGGATAACCTTATTTCCCAAACAAAAGACGAAGGGATCGAAAAAGAAATATTGAGTGCCTGTGAAGAACATCTAAAGCATACTAAAAACAGTATTATTGCACTATATATTTCAGGAATCATTTCTTTAAGCAGGCAGCTTGTAGATGATTCAAATTTAATTATTCTGATCGGCATTTTTATGGATAATCATAAGTGGAATATCGTTGAGTTTCTCTGCGATCGTATTTTAGAATTTGGTGAGAATAAGTATGCTTTAAAGACTTTAGCCCAGAGCTACGAAAACAAAAATGAGCAGGAAAAAAGATACAAGGTCTGGGAACGACTTATTAAAGTGGATTATGAGGAAGCTGAAATTGTTAATCTGTTGGCAGAAAGAAAGGAAAACGAGGGAGACTTAGAGAGCTCAATTGAGTACTACAAAAAAGCAATGCACCGTTTTATCAATAAAAAAATGTTCTCAAATGTTAAAAATATATGGGAAAAACTTATAGAGTATGCACCGGAGGACACCGATTTTTTCTTCTCCATTGAACGGAAAGTTGTGAAGGTACTCAATGGTGAAAGAGCTTCGTTACTATTAAACCTCCTCTATCCATATTATAAGGAGATAGAAGATTGGGATACTACTATTGAAATCCTGAAGCGAATACTGGGTTATGAGCCAAAAAACAGTGCGGCCAGAAAGGAAATTGTTGAATGTTTCAGGAGAAAATATAAAGACCACAGTCAGTTAGAAGAATATGTCCGCATATCTAATATCACCCAGGGCTGGCGAAATGTACACGATGCGATCATGGATTTTGAGAAACATATCTCTTTCGATGCAGAAAATTATGTATACCACAGGAGTTGGGGAATTGGAAAGATAGTTAATATAAAAGATGATTTATTTATCATTGATTTTGCTTCAAAGCCCGGACACAAAATGTCGTTAAAAATGGCCGTTAAAGCCCTGAAGATTTTAAGTCCTGATCATATATGGGTCCTTAAGAGCACCCGGAGTAAAAATGAGCTCAAGGAGCAGATACAAAATGATACTGCCTGGACCTTAAGGATAATTATAAAAAGCTTCGATAATGCAGCTGATATGAAAAAAATTAAGGCGGAGCTTGTTCCTTCTATTTTAAGCTCAAGCGAATGGTCGAAATGGAGTACCGAAGCCCGTAAGATTCTCAAGACAAATTCCGCTTTTGGCAATTTGCCATATCAAATAGATAAATTCGTAGTAAAAGATAAACCCATATCCTTTGAGGAGAAAACATTTAATAAATTCACAGCAGAGAGGAATTTCTTTAACAGAATCGGAGCGATTCAGGATTATTTGGATAATGCCGATCCTGATTCAGATTATTTTGCAGAGATGTTTTCCTATTTTACGGGATTTTTAAAATCCTTTTCCATAGTTACAGAATTGGTAATATCCAGCTATCTACTGATCCAGAAAATTATTACCATCCATCCTTATCTTAATCCCGGATTAGAGTATGACTTTAAGGAACTGTTTGATCAGATAGATGATCTGGAAGATCTCTTCAGCAAAATTACCGACTCTGAGCTAAAACGGGACTTTCTCCTGCAGGTAAAAAAGCATCTGGATAATTGGCCTGAGATTTACTCTAAGATTTTTATTCAGTATCAAAGCAAGAATATTGTGGATGAGCTGGCCGGCAATAAACAGTGGGATATTTTAAAAATTCTGTTTAATAAAATCACCGGACACTACCGGGAATATCGAGAAGCCTTCGTATGGATAGCCCGTAATCAAATCGATGAGGACTGGTTCGGCACTCTTGATATCAAACTGGAAAAGATACTCATAGGCATGGTCCATCTGCTGGACATTACCTTCAGGGAAATCAGCAATAAACGTGACGTCAGTCTTAACCGCAAGCTTAATAAGCAGATACAGGATTTCCTTTTCAAGGAAGATAAGCTAATTCGTTTCCTCTTAGAAGCAGGGGAGGAATCCATAACACGTCTTTATACCCTGGTTGAGGATGTTAAAGAACTTGATCCGGCCATAAAGATACACCTTAAACACAGATTAAAAGAGCAATATCCTGATTATGTATTCCTGGGAGAGCTGGAAAAAGAAACGGTCAGAATGGGCCTGTTGGTAACCAGGATGAGTTATGAGAGCAAACAGATGGATCTTCGGCATCTGCTCGAAGATGAAATACCGGCAAATTCCAAAGAAATTGGTATTGCCATGTCAAAAGGTGATTTACGGGAAAATGCCGAATATAAAGCGGCTTTGGAGAAGCAGGAAATGTTAAAAAACGCTGTTTCAAAATTGCAGGATGAGCTACGGAAGGCTCAAATCTTTGACTTAAGTGAGATTTCAACAGATACGGTCTCATTTGGCACCCAGGTAAAACTCCAGAATAGTAGCAATAATAAAATCGAAGAATACATTATTTTAGGCCCCTGGGAATCGGAGCCCTCCAAAAATATTATATCCTACTTATCCCCATTGGGTATGGAAATATGGACCCATAAACAGGGAGATAAACTGAAGTTTACTATTAATAACCAGGAGTTTGAGTATATCATTGATAGTATTGAGAAGGCTGAGGTAGACAAAATCAAGCTATGATAAAAAAGACCATTTTAACAGGACTCTTTATCGCACTGCTTGCTCTTAAACCTGGATGGTCAACGGGAATAGATGTCATAGTTATGGTAGATACCTCTGAGAGCATGTTCCCCTTTTTTGATGATCTTATTAACTATCTCATCAAGGATATATTGGAGAAAAGGCTAAATCAGGGGGATACATTTTACCTTCTCAGTTTTGCAGATGAACCTGAGTATGAGCTTTCCGCTGCTATTACCGATGCCACAGACTTAGAGAAAGTGATCGGCCGAATTCTTCTGCTCAATGCACTCGGAAGGTATACGGATTTAATCACTGCGATTAACTATCTTTATGCTTTTACTAAATCACTCCAGGAGCAGAGTGAAAAGCTTGTGCTATTGCTTACAGACGGTATACATGATCCTCCTCCGGGCAGTCCCACCGACATGGACCCGGATAGAGTAAGGGAGACACTGCTACAGAGTGCCCAAAGAATAAAAAGGGAGGGTTGGAGTGTTCATATACTTCAGATGCCCTTAACGGACTCCCAGGAGGATAGACCGACTAAAACTTCCTTTTTGGGGGATATGGCTGAGGTTCTTGAAACCGATATTGTTCCTTATAGTGAAGAAGATAAAGAAGTCCTGGATAAGGTGATAGGATTTCCCGTTTTAGAATTCCCGGGTTATGTGGGTGAGGTAAGTAGAAGGTTTAAAGCGCGCTTTCAAGTTAATAATCCGGCAAAAGCCCCCGTACTTCTCGTCTTATCTGAAATCCGTACTGACGGGTATAACATCCTGGGTAAAAGGATCACTGTGCGGATAAAGCCTGAGCAAAAAAAGCGTCTCTCTCTACCTATAAAACTACCTGATAGTCTCCCCGAGGGAGAACATCAATTACCTATCAAACTCATCTTTAGGGATGATTCGCACATTGCACCCACCCAGGGTATCCTGCAATTCACCTATGTACCGGGAAGAAGTATTCTTCCTTACTTCCTCTATCTTCTTATCCTTGTTGTCCTGCTTTTACTCCTATATATTCTGATACGCTTATTTATCGTTCTAAAAAACAGGATTCAGGAGCTCTCATTTCCGCAGTTCTACAGGACAGCAGCCGTAGGGCAGAAGGAAAAAACTTTTAAGCGGCCTTTGGTTATGCATGTGATCCTCCAGAATTCAAGAATAGGCTTTCGTAATATCCACACGGTTCCCTCTGGAAGGTCCTGTAGTGTCGGGGGTGATGGTTCAACCTTTTTAATTTATTATGTGCCCATGCCGCGGCGGATAGGAGTCATTGTCAATGACGGGAAGAAGTATAACTTTATACCTAAACGAAAGGAATTCTTTCCCAACCTTACTGATCCCCTGTACGATTGCCTTGATAAGGATATTCAGGCAGTCTCCTCCCGAGGGCATGAGGTGACCTTTACTTTTAAGGAGTACATCTCTCCTTTAGAAGAAATAAATAATCTAATGCATTCAATCAGATATGCAGAGCCGGAAGGCCTTTTGGCATTGAAGAAGAAAGAAGAAGAAAAGAAGACTGCCGAAAGGGCTGCTCAGGGGTAGACAGCCACACTAGAATTTTCCCAGTGCAGAAAGCGCTACCTTTCGGACTGCAGGATGTGCGTCCTCTTCGGAGAGTCTTTTTATTTCCCCTCTAAGGTCTTTAAAACCGTTTGAGCCTATACCTCGTATACCGTAGATTCTCAGGATGAAATTCTTGCTTTCTAAATAAGTTGTGAAAATGCTTTTTAATCCATCATACTGAATCTGAGACAGCTTTTTAGCAGTAAATTCCAGGACTTTTTGGTCCTTATTATTCCATTCTTCATCCATGACTCTGTTTATAACCTTTAATGAAGACTTAAGATCATTTTCCACTAGATTTATAAACGCAATTTCTCTGTATAAATTTGAAATTTTTTTATCCTGATAAAGGTTTCTTAAGAAATCGTAGGCTTCTTTAGTTCCGATTTCCCCTAAAGTTTTAATAGCTTGAACGCGGAGCTGTTTTTCCGGATCGTTTTTAGCTTTATAGATAAGTATCTCTACTGCTTTTTTTGCATCCCTGTGAGCCAGGGCTTTGGCTGAGGCTATTCTTACCTTAACATTTGAATCCTTAAGCCCCTGTATCAATAGATCCTGAACCTCATTCATATTAAAAGAGGAAAGAGCAGAAGCGGCATACATCTTTATAAGAGAATCTTCTTCTGAAAATAGACTTCTAAGAACCGGAACTGCCTTAGAATTGCCTATTTTCCCCAGAGCCGTACAGGCATACATACGCCGGATTCTTTCCTCATCTCTATTATTTGCAATCGAGATCAATACTTCTGTAGCTTCTCCATAGCTCAACTCCCCAAGTGCCAGAATAATGTCCGTTTTCAGGCGCTCGGGAAAATCCCCATCTTCCAATTTGACAAGAAGCTGTGCTCCAATCTCAGAATTACCAGTTTTTCCCAGGGCATTGATAGCTGCCTGAGCAATCGATTGCTCCTCATTTTCAATAAGGTCAACCAGAGTCCCGCAAGATTTGCCTGAATCTATGGCGGAAAGATAGTGTATCAGAGAAATAATCAGTTCAGTGTCCTCCATTTCCTCGTCCGATAGAAGCGAAATCGCGATATCCTCAGCTTCTCCATATTCCGTATAGCTGAAATACTCTAAAATAGACCGCTGAACTTTAGAGTTTATCGATTCCTTAAGTATGGATAAGAGATCTTTATCCAGGGAGCGCTCACCGGCATCTCTAATGGCCTCAATAACCTTAATAATCTCACTGTCGATCCCGTAGAGGAGTGCTTCCTTCCAATCCTCTGTGATGGGCCTGATCTCTTCTTTTTCTTCCTCATCATCACAAAAAACACCAAATAGAAGCACTGTAAATAAAATAACAGAGAGGAGAATGAGCTTTTTCATTTTCTTTTAATCCTTTCTCGAATAATGTCCCTGACGATATCAATACCGGTAATGAGATACATTCCTACGACTATAGCACTGCTTATGAGCAGGGCGATCAGGACCAGTATTAAATTTATAATCGAGCTTCCCGTTGTCCAAAACTTATCTGTAATCCTCAGATATAAAAGTAAAAATCCAGTAAGAGGAAGCATGGAGAGTGCCGTTCTGCACACGGTACGGAATATCACACCCCCATTGAGGCTTCCCAATTTCTTCCGTGCCCCAAAGAGCAGCAGTAAAAAGCCGATAGAAAAAGCTATAGAATTGGCAATGGCCAGTCCTGTCACCCTTAAAAAGGTCTCTTTGAGCCAGAGGGAGAGGATAATATCCATGATGCCGACCAATGCTGAAACAATGAGAGGAGTCCGGAAATCCTTAAGTGAATAATAGAATCTCTGTAAAAAGGTGAATCCTCCCAGGCTGAACAGGCCAAGGGAATAACCGCTTAAAACTCTTGAAGCCCATACTGTGTTTTTTTCAGTAAACAAAAGCCTCTGAAGAGCCACTTTTATGATTTCCCGCCCCATGATAATATAAATAAACGCGGCAGGAATGAGCAGAATAAGAATGAAGCGCAAACCGTAGCTTAATGATTCAATCAGCCCACTGCGATCGTTTAAAGCGGCCTGCCTGCTCATTCTCGGGAAGAGCACGGTCACAATTGATGCGGAGAATATTCCGAAGGGAAGCTGCCAAAAGACTAAGGCATTACTCAGAGCCGATGTACTCCCATCTTCCAAACCGCTTGCGAAGAGAACAGCTATCTGTTGGGTAACGGCAAATATCGAAGCTGAAACGAGCACCGGGACCCAGGCTTTGAGTATCTGTTTAAAATGATCATAACGAAAATGAAAATTAAATTTCAGATCATAACCAGCCTTAAAAAATACAGGAAGCTGGAAGCAGATCTGCGCCAGACCACCTAAAAGAATGCCGAAAGCCATGGAGAATATACCAAAATATTTGTGCAGCAGTAGGGTGGAACCAATTACAGCAATAGAGAAAAGAAGAGGTGTCAGAGCCGGGATTATAAATATATTATGTGAATTTAAAACTGCCATTAATACGGCGCTGATACTGATAAAGACAAGATAGCAGAATACCCATCGGAATAACTCCACGGAGAGCTTCATCTTATACGCTTCGGGGAAGGACAGAAGGATATCTATTATTGGACGGGCGAAAATAACGGCTGTAAAGACCAAAGGAAGCAGAAGCGCCAGTTGAAATGATATAATCGACCGGGTAATTCTTCTAGCCAGGATCCTCTGTTCATCTTCCAGCAGGGCTGAAGAGAGTGCAGGAATGAACGCAGATGAGAGTGCACCCTCTGCCAGGAGTTTACGGAAATTATTGGGAATGGTGAAAACCGCATTCCAAACATCAGCTACTCCTGATGCCCCGAAAATTGCTCCGATAACTGCTATTCTTAAGAAACCCAGCAAGCGGGACATCAGTGTACAGCCCATGACGAGGATGGATATAGAGGCGCTTCTTTTTATTTTATCCGGTCCTTCGATATTTATTGGTCCCTTCCCGCGCTAAAGGATAGAGTATTTCGTATAACTCGTTCCTGATCCTCAATGCTAATCTGCCAGTTTCCTTCTGCCGGAATGAACCACAGCAGCGAATAATTATCAGTATTCAGGCGAATACGCCTTGAAAAAAGAAAATTTCCCTCCCTAAGGAAACTGATAATTATAAACTGACTTTCCGGATATTCGCTGTGGATATACAGCCTTAAAGGTAAACCTGAGGGAACATACCTTTCCAGGTTTCTGCTCTTGTACCCTACTCCTACCTTAAGCTCAATTTCTCCATACACCAGGGGTATGATTCTTCTCGGTTCGAGCATTCTAGTTTTATAGTAATTTTCTGATAGGGAAGAGATAATGACTCCGGTCTCTCTTCCCTCTGAAGCAGCATGAATGAA
The DNA here is from genome assembly GCA_030615505.1 of Spirochaetales bacterium. GTDB lineage: Bacteria > Spirochaetota > Spirochaetia > SZUA-6 > DRHE01 > JAUWZD01. The sequence goes on from JAUWZD010000035.1 coordinate 22,013, forward strand.
ACGCATTTTTCCAATATAGATACCTACATGAGAAGGCACCCTGCCTGTAGTATTGAAAAAAACAAGATCGCCAGGAACCAGATTACCATATATTTTTTTCCCATAAGCATAGAGGGAATCAACCTGTCTGGGAAGCCTCTCTCCCGCTATATCATAAAAAACACGATATACTAAGCCTGAGCAGTCCATTCCGGTTCTCTCTGTACCTCCATATCGATACGGGGTCTCGAGAAAATTGTATGCCTGCTTCACAATCCTGGTGCGGAGTGAAACATCATTAGAGGCGGCCTGGGTCTTTGCAAAAGGAAATGCAAATATTAACAACAAGGATAAAATACTGATCTTTTTCATTTTTCTGCCGTCCTGATCGATTTATTAAGATAACTCATAAGAATACATTTTAGCTATCTTAATATAGTGTTCGGCATTTTTTCTTATATTTTCCAGTTCCGGAGGAGCTAATTTTCTTACTGCCCTGGCAGGTGAACCTATAATAAGCGACTCGGGGGGAAATGTCTTGCCTTCTGTAATCAGGGCTCCTGCGCCCACAATACAATATGAAGGGATTTCGGCATGATTGAGAATTCTTGCTCCCATGCCGATGATACACTCATCGCCTATTGTACAGCCGTGAATTATAGCTCCATGGCCAATAGTCACTTTCCGGCCGAGACTGGTTGGAACACCCTCGTCACAGTGAAGAACGGCTCCATCCTGTACGTTGCTGCCACGGCCGATTCGTATGGGGGCAATATCTCCCCTTAGTACCGCGCTGAACCAGACCGAGGTTTCCTCATCAAGAGAGACATCGCCAAGGATCTCCGCATTCCAGGCTAAAAACAGGGCTTTCTTAATATCCGGATATTTACCTTTAAAGGAGTGAATCATTTTCCGTTCCCTTATAAGCATCCAGGAAATTTTTCTTAAACTCTTTAAAACGGTTGCTCCTAATTGCTTCCCGGATCGAGAGAACCAATTGATTGATAAAATAAAGATTATGATAGGTGGTTAGAACCGCTGCAAGAATTTCTTTGGTTTTAAAGAGATGGCGTAGATAGGCCCGTGAATACTCTGCACAGGTTTTGCATGAACAGGCCGGGTCAATCGGCTCTGTATCCATTTTATTGGATTCCTTTTTTAAAGACAGGGGTCCATTATAAGTAAATGCCTGGGCATTTCGGCCCGTTCTGGTAGGAAGGACACAATCGAAAAGGTCAATGCCCTGCTCAACAGCTTCCAGGATATATTCAGGTGTGCCAACACCCATTAGGTAACGCGGGTATGGATCCGGTATTAATTGTGCCGTTAATTCAAGATAATCCCGGAATGTATCAAACTCTTCACCTACAGACAGACCCCCGATGGCGTATCCTGGAAACCCAAGAGAAGTAATTTCCTCAGCACTTCGTTTCCGTAGATCTTTAAAAAAATTCCCCTGAATAATACCGAACAGCCAGGAGCTTGAGGATTCGAACTCACTCTTCCAGCGAGTCATGCTGCGTTCCGCCCAGCGCGTGGTAAATACCAAAGCCTGTTTAGCTTCTTCTCTGCTAATTTCCGGGGGAGTACAAACATCCAGTGGCATCAAAATATCACTGCCCAGGATTCTCTGGATATCCACCACATCCTCCGGGCGCAGTCTATGAGAGGATCCGTCGAGATGTGATTTAAAATAGATTCCCTTCTCTTCGATTCTTCTGAATGGAGAAAGAGAAAATACTTGAAAGCCGCCTGAATCGGTAAGGATATTCCTCTTCCAGGACATAAAGCTGTGTAATCCTCCGCAGGCTTCAATAACTTCAATTCCCGGTCTTAAATAAAGATGGTAGGTATTGCTCAAAATTAGATTGGTGCCAAGCTCTTCTAGATCATCATTCTTTACTGCTTTTACAGTGGCGTTCGTTCCTACCGGCATAAAGCATGGAGTCAAGACTGTTCCATGTAAAAGTTCTAAGCTCGCCGTACGAGCATTCGAATGAGCATCCTTATGCTTAATTGTAAAGAGCATTAGATACTGAGCCTCTCCAATACCTGAGCCGCAGCTCCTAAAAGCCCTGCATTGTTTTGCAGTTGGGCAATATGTATCTCTACATCTTTACGTAAATGGGACCACGCAAAATCATCGATCTTATCGGTGACCGGTTTAAGGAGAATGTCACCTGCCCGGGAAACACCGCCACCGATTATACAAGCTTCCAGGTTTAAAAGATTAATACATATGCCTAAAACCCGGGCTATGGCTGAAGCAGCTTCTTCAACAGCCGCTTCTGCGCACTTTTCCCCTTTCCCGGCAAGCTGGAAAATATCCTTAGTAGATATATTCTCCGGGAATCTCGATCCGCGTTTCTTGCATTTCTCCTTGTAGTTCCGTAGTATTGCCGGAGCGGAAGCGTACTGTTCAAAACATCCCCGGGAGCCGCAGTTGCACCAGACTCCTCCAGGATCAAGGCAGACATGACCGATCTCTCCGGCAAAGCCCCGTGATCCTCTGAATACCTTACCGTTTAAAACAAGGCCGCCTCCGATCCCCGTACCGAGTGTCAGCAGAACAAAATTTTTATACTTTTTACCTATCCCGAACTCAAGCTCCCCTGCTGCCGCACATGTTGCGTCATTATCCGCAAAAACCGGTACATTGAACTTATCTTTAAAAAAATCAGTTAAAGAGTTGCCTCGGAGATTAGGAATGTTTCTGGCTCCTGCCAACAATATACCTGTCTGGCTTTCTATGAAGCCGGGTGCTCCTATGCCGATGGCGGCAAGTTCACCAGGAGTATCATTATGAAGCTCTTCCAGGAGGTGGGATATGAGTGTCATAATATTAACAAATTGGGATCTGGCATTAATAGATACTCTATCTTGCTTTAAAATATTTCCTGAGGGATCAACCAATCCAATTTTGGCCGAGCTTCCTCCCAAATCAACACCGGCAAAGTACTTCATACACCCCGATTATAACGGAAGCCCTTCTGCCTGCCAACAGGGAGAAATCATATTGAGTGTATGGATAATATTATTCCAACCGGATAATATTCAGTATTGTTTTTATTATAATTGTTTGAATGGCATTAAGATTCAGAGAAGACAACTTATCCATTACTTCTCTATTCCCCACTGAATTTGCTCTTAAGTTCTGGCCATTTTAAGCAGAAATAAGCCGATTATGAAAAAGAATATGAATGAAGCCCCTGCGCCTGTTAAAGGGGAAAGGTAACCGCTTTTAGCTAGAATTAGCGAAATCATCTGGGATACGTAATAAATAACAAAGATCACCAAAGAAGTTAGAAGATTCATGAGCAGAATATTTCTCTTGAATCTGCCCCCCACTCCACTTGCAATAATGGCAACAATTAAGGGACTCAAAGCAAAAAAGAATTTCTTATAGTATTCCGTTAATGCCTCTCTGTAGGGCAGACCGGCATTTTTTAATCTGTTCACCCAGTCAAGTGCATCCCTGCGGTTCATCTCTTCAATGTCTTGAGTGGTTTTGCGAAAAGTGGCTGGTGGTTCTGCCAGTTCAGGTGAATCATAGATTCCTACAATATGATCCGTTATAACGCCTGATTCAGTTCCTTCTCTGTAGATACTACAATTATACAGAACCCAGTTTGTGCCATTCCACTCTCCCCGGTCTGCATCGATTCGTGATTCAAACCTGCCGTTCTGATCCTGGATTATAATCGTTACATTAGTCAGAGATTCTCTCTTATTATTATAATAATCAACATGGTAAACGGTCTGCATGTCGCTGCTCATTACAGTCACATTGGAATTACTATAAGAGACTGTCTGATTAACCACATTCCGGTACAAATCAGTCTTCTGCTTGAGTGTTTGGATAACAATTCTGTCTTCAAATATAAATCCACCTACACTCAATATAATTCCAATGGCAATGAATGGAACAATCAGGCTGTAAAGGCTGATTCCAGATCCCAGCACTGCAATGAGCTCATTATTCATGTACAGACTTCCTAAGGTGAAAGAGATAGTAAAGAGGAGAGCTGCCGGTATTGAATAAGAGATGCACTTTGGAAGGTATAAAAAGGCTATTGATAGAATTTCTCTTAAGGTTGCATCATGAGCGAGATAACGCCATAAATTGGCGAAAATATCCAGAAGCTGAAGTATGAGGATAAAAAATAAAATAGAAAAAAGAAAAATAGGCAAAAAGGCTAAAATCAACATTTTATACAGGGTTTTCACTGTCTTAACCGTAAATAGAGAAGTATTCCGCCCAGGAGGATAATAAAAAAATTCGGGAACCACATTGCAATGAATGGGGGAATCTCCATACGGACTCCCAGTGTGTGCCCTGTAAACAATAATCCCCAGTAGAGGGCTGACATGAATAAACCGATACCGAATCCTAATGTTTTGCCGCTTTTTTTGGCATAAAGGCCCACAGGAAAGGCGAATACTACAAAAATTAAGCATGACAGGGGTACAGAGAATTTTTTATAAAATTCAAGTTGAAAAAGCTGGAGATTTCTGTCAGTTACCTTTCTGAGCTTATTTTTTTCATATCTTTGGAAAACGTTCGAAATTGTATTGAGTCTTTCGGTGATCAGACTTCTGTTTTCGCTTGAAAAATCTTTAAGATAGCGCACTTCCATTGCAAGTTCGTAACGCTCTTTTCGAAGATTATTCTCATGTTCCCTCTGCTTTTTTTTCAGATCCTCTTTCATTACTTTTATTTCCCGCCATACATCCACGGAACTCATCTCTCTTGGTCCCGGATTGATAAAGGAAACATTTATATTCTTTAAAAGTATATTATAAATCATGGATTCAGATTTAGTATACTCAAACTGTTCTTGATCCGGCGTAGTAGGCAGATGGCTGAACACATCTTCCAGATAAAAAGAAACTACTCCCTGCTGCGCTTTACTCTCCCCAAGATAAGCTCTTTTAGCCTTGATAATCCTTTTCCGCTTTTTTGAATCCTTATCAATAATAATGATATTTTCGATCCTATCTTCCTTTACATCTCCTGTTATAATGATTGTGTCCTTATATCTTTTTATCGAATACGGCTCCAGCTCAATACCCGGGTTGGTGTAAAGTATCTTCCGGTACATGCGTCCAAGCCGAATGTTGCCCAGAGGTAAAAAATAATCATTCATTACAAATGATACGGAAGAGAGAATGACACTCATCACTAAAAGGGGCAAAAAGATCCTGCTTAAAGGTATGCCGGATGCTTTAAAAGCTAAAATCTCATTATCCGATGAAAGCCTGCCTACTGCCATGAGAGCCCCAACCAAGGAGCCGAATGGAAAGGCTAAAGCGATGATCGCTGGAAGTGAAAAAATGATAAAAAGGACTACATCCCAGAATGGAACCCTTTTGGAAAATATCTCTTCCGCCATGAGCAGCAGTTGGTTTATGAAGAATATGAAAAAAAAGAAGAGAAATGCAATTAAAAAGGACAGAAGAAACTCAAGTAAAATGTAGCTGTATATTTGCTTATAAACTATTCCGGTCTTCATAGTGAACTGTAACTCCACATCCAAGAGTTCCAAAATATATCAACGGCGGTGAATAGCAGCTTGCGCTTATATCTAAAGATGAAAGTCCCTCTCTTAACCCAATAACGCGCCACTGTTCTGATTCTTTATCGAATGCGTTTACTCCGCCTCCGAAGGTGCCGAAGTAGAGTCCGGATTTTGCCCGAACTCCACAGAGTATCCAATTATCACTGATTATTCCAGCTTCTTTGCTTAAATGGGATAGTTGATTTGAATCACAACTCCACCTATATAATCCATTGCCGTATGTGCCGATCCACACTTCCGGATAATCGTAAAGAATCATGGTAATATTTCGGGATTTAAAATTATTATTTACAGTGTCAAAATTCTTTAAGGTGTCACTCTGCAGGTCAAAAATTACTACTCCCAAATTCATGGTACCTATAAACAGATGCTTATCAATGAGCTCAAGACAATTGATGAATTTACCGGGAAGCCCGTTATGGGAAATACTCTGCCATTGTTTATTACTATATCGCCACAGTCCTCTTCCCAGGGTACCCACAAAGATAGTACCGGCAACATATTTAATATCCTCGATCCGGTCGGGGTTGGAATTATTCTGGCTGAAATGCTTAATTTCCTGCCAATACGATGATGACTTGGAGTATACAAAGAGTCCCCGGTAGGTTCCAATCCATACTCTTTCATCGGTAATTTCGATACATCGAACTGTGTTCGCTACAAGGCTCTCCTTACCCTGAATGAATACTGTTGACTCCCTGCTGCCCTGAGAATAGCGGGCAATTCCTCCGTTCCATGTTCCGATCCAGAGATCATCATCATCGACTGCTAAAGCTGAAATATTCCCATCGTTTAAACCGAAAATCTCAGGAGTAATAATCTGCCACTCAAGCCGTTTCTTAATGCTGTAATAAAGCTTCTTTTCTTCTATCGTTAATGTCTCAAAGCGGATATTCTCAAGCTGGCTTCTGGCAAGTTCGTGGTTACTACGGTAATAAAGGGAAATTTCCGCCAGTCGCAGCCAGACACCTGACCAGGCCCGGTACGATTCGAATGTCTCCAAAGGAAACCGTTTGTGCTTTTTATATAAGTTAAAGGATTCACCCGCCGCAGATGCAAATCTTTGCCTGTTGACTGTTTCCAGATAGTAATTGTAAGCCTCCTCATATTCCCCTTCCTGGTAATACAGATTGCCTAAATGGACCAGGCTTTCAATTCGGAGATCAATTTCATCTATATGTTGGATAATTTTTTTTAGATATAATCGAGCTTTAAACTTTTCATTCCGCATCAAGGCAATTTTAGCCTGAAGGAGGAGTAATTCAGGCTTCACCGGAGCCTGTGGGTTTTCCTCGTGTATGGAATATATAATATCCAGCGCTTCGTTATAACGGCCTTCAGTATAGAAGTTTTCGGTTTTTCTGTATAATGATTCGTACGAATTTTCATCTGCCTCTTCAATTACCTGATGAGGCTCCATATCCTGGGTGGGTAAATCGCTTACCCTGAATGCACTTGTGCAGGCAGCTAAAGCCCATAACAAGCCTAAGGCTGTTGTGATTATAACTGTATAGGCGGGACTCAGCCGGGCTGATGACCTGCTATATGCCGGTGGAACCAAACCCGCTCTCTCCCCTGTTCGTCCCGTCTATACTGGTCTGAGGAAGAAACTCAGCCTGCCAAAAATGGGAAAAGACGATCTGTGCTATGCGGTCTCCTCGTTTTATAGTAAAGGGGGAATCGCCTAGATTAATAAGGATAACCTGTATTTCTCCCCGGTAATCGGAATCAACAGTACCCGGGCTGTTCAACACAGTAACACCGTGTTTCATAGCAAGGCCTGAGCGTGGACGAATCTGTGCTTCAAAACCGGAGGGAATTTGTACATTAACACCAGTCGAAATTATTTTTCGTTCACCAACTCTTAAGGTAATCTCATTATCAATGTCAGCCCTGAGATCTGCACCGGCAGCCCCTGTGGATCTGTATTCAGGTTTCAAATTCGATTTTGCAATACAAGGTACACGTATTCTATTCATTTAAAGCATTATCCATTAAAAATTGTACCCCGTGCAATTCAGACTTTTAAGTTTCCTGCTGCCATAGACCAGCAAATTAAAATTATTGGGCTTAATGATTCTCTCAATCACTTCATAAATATCTTCAGGTAACACTTCTTCAAGGAGATGAAGGGATTCTTTATACTCAAGGACCTGGCCGGTTAAAATGTACTGACGCATTAATCGCTTCATCCTGTTTTCCATATCTTCCCTGGCTAGCGTAAGATTGCCTTTTATCTGGCTTTTTGCATTTTCAACTTCTCTTTTGTCCGGCGGTTCTAAAAGACAACGCTTTAATTCCTTATTGAGTGCATTTAAAAACTTAGGCACTGACTCCGGAAGTGTATTGGCATATATTGTCCACAGAGCAGTATCTGAATAGTAGGTTCTGAATGTATAGATTGTATAGCATAGACCTTCATTATCTCTCAGTCTCTGAAACAGTCTGGAGCTCATTGACTCCCCGAAAAGCGTGCTGAAGACAAGCTCTTTGAAGTATTGCTTGATAATCCCTGGAATGCTGTAACAAATTCCTGAATAAATATGGATCTGCTGAAACTTGTCTCGAATAAGCTTCCAGCTTAGATGCCTGACCGGCGGAGTACGGTCAGCATGGAAATTAGAGCTTCTGCCATTAGGTAATTTCTTCTGCAATAGATTAAGCATTTCATCGGGAATTAACTTTCCTGAAGCCGTGATCACGATATTTAAAGAATTGTACCGTTCCTTAAAAAAATCCATTAGCTCACAGCGTGTTATCTGCCTTATCTGACTGATTTTTCCGGTAATCCTGCGGGAGAGGGGGTGATCTTTCCACATCTGCTCCAGATAAAACTCATGGCCCTTTTCATCCGGGTTATCCTCTATGGAATTTATTTCATTGATAATAACCAGCTTTTCTTTTTCTATTTCCTCTTTATTCAGTATAGAGTTCGTAATCATGTCCGAGAGTATTTCAATGGCTAAAGATCTGTGTTCACCGGGCAGTGTACAGTATAAGCATGTAAGCTCTTTTTCGGTAAAGGCGTTTAAGAAACCCCCAACACGTTCAACCTCTGAAGCAATTTGATAAACTGTGCGTTTTGAGGTTCCTTTAAAAAGCATATGTTCCAGAAAATGAGAATAACCTCTCTCACTTTTATTCTCATCTCTAGAGCCGTGTAGCTGCCAGAAGCCGATGGACACAACTTCTGTATAATCCACCGGCTCCAAAATAACACGAATGCCATTATCCAGCTGGCAGGTTTGAATCAAATTTTATCTCCGGCGTGGTCTTCTCTCTCTGATATCTCTTGATCCCTGTCGATTATAGCCGGAGCGTTCATTTGCACTACGTTGGGAACCGGGTCGTGCTCCGGACACATTCTCAGGAATATCAATTATACTGAGATTTAATCGCCCCATCCTGTCAATCTCAAAAAGCTTAACTTTAACTTCATCTCCCTCTTGTAAAACATCTGTTACCGATCTAACACGCTCCTGAGACAGCCGGGAAATATGGCACAACCCTTCTTTACCAGGTAGGAATTCTATGAAGGCGCCAAAATCCATGATCCGTTTTACAGTTCCGACATACCATTTCCCTACCTCAGGTTCTTCTATAAGACTCCCGATCATGTTCTCAGCTTCTTCGGCACCATCTTTAGCCTTACAATAAATGGTCACATTCCCGTCATTTTCTACATTTATAGTGGCACCCGTTTTTTCAGAAATGCCCTTAATAGTTTTCCCGCCGGGCCCGATAATTGCTCCGATCTTATCCGTATCGATCTTCATTATGATAATCTTGGGTGCGTAATCTGAGATTGATCCTCTCGGTTTATCGATAGTCTGATTCATAATCTTGAGTATCTCAAGCCGGCCTTCTTTAGCCTGTTCAAGAGCTTCAGCTACAATATTGTAACCGACTCCCTCAATCTTTATATCCATCTGGAAGCCTGTAATTCCCTTTTCAGTACCGGCTACTTTAAAATCCATATCTCCGAGATGGTCCTCTACTCCAAGGATATCGCTCAAAATGACAGAATTTTCTCCATCCTTGACAAGGCCCATGGCAATACCCGCAACAGACTCCTTTATGGGAACTCCGGCATTAAGCAGGCTTAGTATACTGCTGCAGACAGTGGCCATGGAAGATGAACCGTTGGATTCAAGAATCTCCGAGACAATACGGATAGTATAGGGAAACTCCTCCTTTGAGGGAAGTATTTCCTTAATGGTCCTCTCAGCAAGGTGCCCGTGACCTATTTCGCGTCTTCCTGCGCCCAGTCTGCCGGTCTCTCCCACGGAAAAGGGAGGAAAGTTATAATGCAGCATAAATCTCTTTCGTGTGTCCCCGTCAATATTGTCCATGATCTGCTCATCATAAACTGTACCCAGCGTGGTCACTGCCAGGGCCTGGGTTTCACCCCGGGTAAAAAGCGCGGAGCCGTGGGTTCGGGCCAGCACATCAATCTCGCATGTAATGGAACGTATATCTTTCGGACCCCTACCGTCGGTCCTGATCTTTTTCTCTAAAATTGATTTACGGACAATTTCGGATTCCAATTTCTCAAACAATTCATGGACTAACTTAGTCTCTTCTTCCGATACTTTGTCTGTAAAACAATCAATGCACTCTTTATACACACTGTTAATGGAATGTATTCTATTAATCTTTCCCTTAACAAAGCAGGCTTCTTCCATTTTAGGCTTAGCCCAGGACAATATTTCATCCCGGAGCGGGGCAGGAAGTGCCTCTTCCGAGTCTGTAATTTGTATCTTGTCTTTACCGGCTACTTTAGCAAACTCCAGCTGAATTCGACAGAGCTCCTTAATGGTCTTATGTGCCTCCTCAATGGCGCCTATCATGATCTCTTCCGAAATCTCACTGGCTCCTCCCTCGACCATGGTAATTCCCTTATCAGTTCCGGCCACAATAATTTCCAGCTCACACTGCTCTATTTGATCGTACCGGGGATTTACTATAAATCTACCGTCCATATAACCTATGCGTACAGCGCCTATGGGCCCGTCAAAGGGAATATCCGAAATAACCACAGCAGCTGATGAGGCTATCATGGCCAGAGTATCGGGCGGATTTATCTGATCCGTGGACATCGTTGTGGGAATGATTTGAATATCCTTTTTAAATCTCTTTGAAAACAGGGGGCGCATGGGTCTGTCGATGAGCCTGGAAACCAGTATCTCCTTATCCTTGGGCCTGCCCTCCCGTTTTATAAAACCTCCGGGAATCTTTCCTGCTGCATAGTATTTTTCGTTATATTCGACCGATAGAGGGACAAAATCTATATCCTCACGTTCCAATTCTGCAAAGCATACCGTGACGATTACAGCCGAGCCGGCATATCGGGCAAAAACAGCGCTGTTAGCCTGTTTTGCCAGCCTTCCTGTTTCAAGAATCAGGTCTTCATCACCGATTCTTAATTTGACTTGATGAATCATATCTATTTCCTTAATGACAATCTATTCAGAATATCCCGATATTTCTCAATATCCTTTTGTTTAAGATAATTAAGAAGCTTTCTTCGCTGCCCAACCATTTTAAGCAGACCTCTGCGTGAGTTATGATCCTTCTTATTCTGCTTAAAATGCTCGGTTAATTCTTGAATTCTCGTGGTTAGAAGAGCAATTTGAACCTCAGACGATCCGGTATCTTTATCACTTCTGCCGAACTTCTTAATCACCTTCATTTTTTTCTCTTTTGTCAGTGGCATTCATTCCTCCTATTTATCCCTTTTTTCAATAAACAGAATTTCCGTAACCGTATACCGATCAGTCACTTTCCACCTGATATCCTCGGTGGTAATCATCATTTCGCCGGGGAATTCACCTTCTTCTGTGTTAAAAAGAACATTGTAGTGTCCTTCTTGTGGGAGAACCTGGGTAATATACTGTCGACGTATACTGGCCCAGCCCCCTCCATGGGCAAGCTCAGTAACTGAAGACAGATCCAGGCGATATTCTGCAGCCAGCATGTCCTTAACTTCATCGAATCTGCCCTGTATAATGGCTTCACGGATTCGAGAACTGCTTATTACTTCATCTAAATAGAGGCTGGGTTGAATAACCTCTACTTGAATTGCGGATCCCTCCAGCATATTCTTAAGCTGGATCACATCCGTATCCCTGCCCCTCCCGAAATAAAAATTATATCCGACCACCAGCTTTTTAATGTCCAAGCGGCTTATTATCTGCTGTATAAATTCCTCACCTGTCAGTTTACTGAATTCATAAGAAAAGTCAATCAGTACGACCAGGGCTATATCGAGGGATTCCAATTTCACGATTTTCTGATTATAAGATAGAACAGTTCCCTTATTAGGTATTGAACTTAAAACCACGTCGGGACTCTGTATAAAGGTCAATATGACAGACAGAGCATGAAAGGAATTATGTACCACAGCTTTAATAAGCTTTTGATGGCCTATATGCAGGGCGTCAAAGACCCCGATGCTGAGTACTACTGGAGTATCCAGTGCATCTTTTCCGGTATTTATGATCTCCCATCTTATGATTTCCACTGATTCCTCCCCGACAGCACTGCACGATATTGGTACCTGCCGTTCCGCCTTAAAGATACGGCTAAAAGATTTAGACTTCGGTCGAAGACAGCATAGGTTCCATCCTTAGACGGGGTTTTAAGGAAATAATCGTCCATCAAGGGGCATCCGTTTGATAATCTAAAGAGCATTGAATCTTTCAGTGTTACTGTCATGACATTGGGGATTTTATTAGTAAAGTTTTGAGGCTCTATCAGATCTCTGTAAGGATTAAAATCTTCAATGCTTACGGCTTTTTCCAATAGAAATTCTCCAACTCTGGTTCGTTCCAAACGTGTAACGTATGCACAGGAGTTTGCTCCATATCCTATATCCCTGGCCAGAGAACGGATGTAGGTTCCTTTCGAGCAATCTACGATTACCTCTAAATGTGGAGGATTATAGTCCATAACTTCAATTTTATTAATTCTTACTCGCCGCGGCTTAAGGTGCGGTTTCTTACCCGCTTTAGAAATTTGATAGGCACGTTTCCCTTCTATGTGTATTGCCGAATAGTCAGGCGGCTGCTGTTCAATATCGCCGGTAAGACTTTCTATAGCCTCCTTAATGTGCTGAAACGCAGGAACATTCTTCCGCGCTATGACCCTGCCCTCCGGATCGAGGGTGTCGGTCTCCTTTCCAAAGGTAATGGTTGCCCTGTATGATTTATCCATGTCCATAAAAATCTGGGATAGTTTTGTCAGTCTGCAGGTAAGTATTAAAAGAAGTCCGGTAGCAAATTTATCAAGTGTACCGGTATGCCCCACCTTTTGACACTCTAATCTGTTTTTTATTGTTTTCAGGGCTTGAAAGGAGGTAATACCCTGAGGCTTGTTCAGAAGCACAAGTCCCTCCTGTAATCCCCTCAAGAAAGGAGTTCCTTAATTTTCTGTGTAATACGAAAGCCCCGTTCAATTGAATTATCAGGATTAAAAGTTAATTTTGGAATAGTTTTAAGATGGAGTCGTTTCCCCAGTTTCCCCCGTATAAATCCAGACGCGTGATTCAAGGCAAACACTAATTGTTTAAGTTTTTCCTTATCACCGTAATAGGAGATAAATATCTTGGCATAATTTAAATCCTTGGATACTTTTATCTCTGTGATAGTTAACAATGGATCAACCCGCGGATCTTTGATCTCACTTTTAATTATCATAGAGCTGATTTCTTCTTTTAATAGACTTTCAACTCTCTTCAGTCTTTTTTCCGACATCTGAATTACCGCTATCCAATTTCTTTGCTGTTTTAACAATCTCGAAGGCCTCGATAAAATCCCCAACTTTTATGTCGTTGAAGTTCTCAATTCCGATACCGCATTCAAAGCCGGCTTCAACCTCTTTCGCATCCTCTTTAAAGCGCTTTAAGGAAGCAATTTTACTCCTGTATATCTCGACACCATCACGAATGATCTGTGCGCTCGCATTTCGCCGTATCTTCCCGGTTGATACATAACAGCCGGCAATGGTTCCTGTTTTAGGTACTTTAAAAATCTCTCGAACCTCAGCGACACCAAGGTTTTCTTCTTTAATCTCAGGAGAGAGAAGTCCTTCCATAGCTGATCTTATATCTTCTGTAATCTCGTAAATCACATTATACTTGCGAATTTCCACTTTTTCTCTTTCAGCAAGACTCTGTGCAGAAGGTGTGGGCCTCACGTTGAAGCCTACTATAATGGCATTAGATGCTGAAGCCAGCATGACATCATTTTCATTTATCGCTCCTGCAGAGGTGTGTATAGTATTGAGCCGTATCTCCTTAGTACTGAGCTTTTCAAGTGCATGCTGCAGGGCTTCAACGGAGCCATGAACATCCCCCTTAATAATCACCTTTAATTCCTGGACCTCACCATCCTTAATCTGATCGTAGAGATTATCAAGGGTTATCTTCTTAACATTTTTAGCTTCCTCCAGCCTTTTAAGTTCCTGACGCTTCATGCCTATCTGCCGCGCTGTTTTCTCTGACTCAGTTACCTGAAATGGATCTCCTGCATTGGGTATTCCGGAGAATCCCAGGATTTCCACAGGTATGGAAGGAGAGACTTGTTCTGTCTTTTCTCCCTTATCATTGAATATAGCACGGACCCTGCCCGGATAAACGCCGGCAATATAGGCATCGCCGACTTTAAGAGTACCCCGCTGGATAAGGACAGTGGCCACAATACCTCTGCCCAGATCTATTTTAGATTCAATAATTCGACCTTCAGATCTGCAGGAATAGTTAGCTGTAAGTTCTAATAACTCAGCCTGCAGGAGTATACTGTCCAGTAATTCATTGATACCGGTCTGCTTAAGGGCTGAAACCTCATTGAAGAGGGTATGCCCTCCCCAATCTTCCGGGATAAGACCATATTCAGCCAACTGATGCTTAACCCTGTCTGTATTTGCATCGGGTAAGTCGATTTTATTTATCGCAACGATAATAGGAACATTTGCATCTTTAGCGTGGTTCAATGCCTCGATAGTCTGCGGCATTACTCCATCATCCGCAGCTACCACCAGGATTACGATATCAGTAACCTGGGCGCCACGGGCACGCATGGTGGTAAAGGCCTCATGTCCCGGTGTATCTATAAAAACGATTCTTCCCTGGGGTAGATCGACAGTATAGGCTCCTATATGCTGTGTAATTCCACCGAATTCTGAATCTACGACATTACTTGACCTTATGGCATCAAGAAGTTTTGTTTTGCCGTGATCAACATGACCCATCACAGTAACGATGGGCGGTCTTGAGCGAAGGTCCTCATCCTTGTCTTCTTCAGTTTCAATAATGGTTTCATCGTATAAGGAAACTATATTGATCTTGCTTCCATACTCATCTGCTAAAATGGACGCGGTTTCTGCATCGATCTGCTGGTTGATAGTTACCATCATTCCCAGACTCATGAGTTTGGAAATGAGATCTGAGGCTTTCAGGTTCATCTTTTTAGCCAGCTCAGAGACCGTGATAACTTCCATGATAGAAATTTCTTTGGGAACCGGATTTATTTTTTGAATAATCTTTTTCTTCAGTGGAAGCAGTTTTTCCCGGTGTTCTTCGCGTTTCTTGATAAAACCGCCTCTTTTTTTCGTCTTATAAAATTTCTTTCCAGGAGCTTTTTTAACATCACTTGCCGTTTCCTTGCCTGCTTTGGCAAATCCAGGTGCTCTTTGTCCTGCAGCTTTAGTCCCCGTCGTTTTCCTAAACTTACCGGCTTCAACGGTAGTCCTGGTGCGCCTTGTAAAATCAACTGATCTTCCGGTTGCAGTCTTTGAAAATCTAGCGTGCCTGGGAGCTGCTGCTCTTTTTGGGTACTCCTTTTTCTTTTGAATTAAAGCTGACGCTTTTCTCTGGGATGCTTCAGCTTTTATCTTCTTTTTCAGGTCATTGTCTTTAAAATCCTGTACTGCCTCACCTGCTTTTAATACTTTTCTTGTTTTATCAGGGGTTTTCTTAACAACAACAACCTTCTTTTTAACAACAACAACCTTCTTCTTTTCAGGTTTCTGCTTGATTGTTTCCAGTGCAGGGGGATCAACCTTTTTGTGTTTTATTAGAGTTGCTTTGGGTTTCTTCTGTTTTTCCTGTCCTTCAGCCATTTAGCACCCTTATCACTGATTATTTATTTTGCATCCTCTTCTTATTCAAAGCTTAACCCAACGCCACAATTTGGACAAGATGTCATTCCAGGATTTATAGAAGTACCGCATTCCGGACATTCATATGATTCTTCTGTTTCATCGCCGGCTGCAGTCGATAAATCCTGGCCCTCCTCTTCTGCATCGGCTTTACCTTCCATCTCAACCCTACTAATGCGCTCATCGCCTAACGAGGCGGCTTCTGAAATTTCCTCTTCCTCAACAATTTCAATATTCTTATCAATAATATCTTTTATCATCCGGCAATCGTCTTCGGAGATATCTTTTAAAGCGGCAAAGTCTTTCTGGCTCATGCTTACCAAAGATTCAATATACTCAATACCATTTTGCTTAAGGAGATTTACTAAACGCTCGGTGATTCCAGGCAGCTCACTGATGTTGACAATCTCTTCCTCTTCAACAATCTCACCAAAGAGAGCAGAAACAGCCCTTTTTGTCTCCACAGATAAATCCATCTCTGCAAATTGTTCTTCGCTTTTTACATCAATATTCCAGTCGACCAGCCTGTTGGCCAGGCGAACATTTAGACCCTGCTTGCCGATGGCAAAAGAAAATTGGCCCTCACCAACTACAGCCACGGCCTGTTTTTTAGCCTCATCCAGAATAATAACCTGCTCTACCTCAGCCGGGGAAAGCGCGTTTTTAATAAAGATCCTGGGATCCGGATCGTATTTTAAAACATCAATTTTTTCCCCTTCCAGCTCGCGAACCACTGCCTGGATCCTTACACCCTTCAGACCAACACAGGCGCCCACGGGATCAACATCTTCCCGGTTGGAATACACCGCCATCTTTGTTCTGTATCCAGGTTCTCGAACAATCTTAAATATCTCAATCGTTCTGTCATAAATTTCAGGAACTTCCAATTCAAAAATTCTCTTTACAAAATTAGTATGGGTCCTTGAGAGTACAATCTGAAGGCCTGTCTGAGTCTTATTAACTTCATATATTAGCGCACGTATACGATCATTCGGATGGTATATCTCTCTGGGAGATTGATACTTCTTAGGGAGTATTCCCTCTGTCTTGCCTAGATCGACAAAGATATTTCCATTTCTCTCTCTCTGGTAATACCCGATAATCATTTCCCCCACTTTTTCATTATATTCAGAGAAGAGGGAATTCTTATGTATCTCACGAAGGGTTTGTTTTGCTTTTTGCTTGGCGCTTTGAACTGCTCCCCTATCAAATTCCCGGGGGTTGATCTCGATTAAAAGCTCATCTCCAACTTCACAGTCCTCATTATACTCTAAGGCATCTTTTAATGAGATCTCTCTGACCGGGTCCTCAATAGTATCAACAATCTTCTTCTGGGAAAAAATTGTTACATCATTTCCATCATCGCTGAAGCGAACTACAGCATTATCTACTGCTCCAAATTTCTTCTTATAAGCGGCTAAAAGTAATTCCTCAATAGTTTTTCTGATCAAGTCCTCAGAAATACCCTGATCCTGAATCAACTGCTTTATAGCTTCTGACATTTGCGAAGACATGATTTACTCACTGACCTCCTCTGTATAATCGAGTCTTGCCTTCCGTATATCGTCAAATTTGATCCCCGTAATTTGTCCGTCTTTATCTAACAGGAGAGTTTCTCCCTTAATATCTGTTATTATCCCTCCACACTGGCTATGTCCATCGTTAAGGAAGATATGCACCCCCCTGCCCTTAAAAATTTTATACTCATTCCTGCTCTTTATCACCCTTTTCAGACCGGGTGAGGAAACTTCTAAACGTAGTTTATCCAGCCCCTCTATCAACTCCAGTCGGGGTTTTAGATTTTTAGAAAGGGCTGCGCAGTCATTAACTCCAACACTTTCCGGTCTGTATATGATTATGGAAATATGCTGCTGTTTCCTGCTGCGGCCGAACTTAAGCTCTACGAGCATAAAACCCATTCCATTAATTATCGGCTCGATCTCATTAATAATCTTTTGTCGCATAACCTCGCTCTGCACCTGCAGCCACCTACAAAAAAAGAGTCGAACTATCGACTCTTCAAGCTAGGAGAACTAGTAATAATTAAGCTTCAAGAACTAAAATAACAGTATTGTGATATTATGTCAATGCCCTTAATCAATAGCTAAAGTTAGCACATCTATCTTCTCTATGCCCGCATTGCCTAAAATCCGGGCACATTCATCTACAGTGGCTCCGGTGGTAAAAATATCATCCAGCAGTATCACACTGCTTTTAGGATTATGCTTTTTCTTTAAATATATGGTACCACGGATATTTTCAACGCGCATCTGGTAATCCAAGGCCTTCTGAGGTATGTTGCCTTTTCTCTTAAGAAGCTTGAGAATCTGGATACCGAAGCTCTTTTCCATTATTTTTAATATCAATTCTATGTGATCCCAGCCCCTTCTTCTGAGTGTATATTTTCTGGCCGGGACCGGAACAACAGATATGCCTGAGTAATTTTTTAGGATTTCTTCCGCTAAAAACCTGGAAAGAATCAGGGCAACTCTCCTGCGACCCCGAAATTTATACTGATAGATGAGCTCTTTCATCAGGCCCCTGTATTCGAAAAGGGAAAAATTCGATGTAAAGGCAAAGCTCCTTTCCCGGCAGCGTGTGCAAGTCTCAATTTCTGATACTAAGGGGATACTGCATACCCTGCACCGCTTTACTGCTGCAATTGGTTTTAACCTGTTAAAGCAAGAACTGCATACGGGAAAAAACGGCTCGTTTTTAAAAATAAGATTTTCACCACAGAGAAGGCATTTTCCCGGAAATAGCATGTCCAGAAATGAACTGATGTACTTCACAATATCATTCCGGGCTCGTAGCACTTTATATTCCTCTCGATTTCTTGGGCATTATACCACATTCTGGTGATCAACGCTTATGCCATATCAATAAATTGACAAATATGCAATCCTGATATATTATTATGTACATTATCCACTGGGAGGGGGAATATAATGAATGTAATTAGCAGCGATCACTCTCCGAAAGAGATCAGAAACCGGGAAATAAAAGAGTTTCATTCAAAGACTGAAAAGCTTGAAAATAGAGCGCCTGACTCATCTCTTCCAAAAGAATCTATCATTGAAAAGACTTCACAACTTCGGAATCAGATTATTGCTCTGCAGCGCTCCATTTCTAAAACACAGAGAATTCTTGGTGGCTTAGAGGGATTCCGAAATTATCTGGATTCCGGGGAAGAGGCTCTTTCCCCTGCAGGCTTATCCGGCTATATTGACCGGATTACTTATCAGAGTGAGGCAGTTCTTTTACCCTATAAAGAAGAGCTTGAAAATATCTTTTCAAGAAAAGATTTCGCTTCTTTGGATAAGCTTATAGGGAAAATACACATTAGCCTGGAAAAATTAGCCAGTGAACTGAGTAGATTTGAAATTGCAGAGCAGAATGCTCGCTCGCTTTCGATTTTCATAACAGGGCAATTTGACACCCTTAACTCTAACAAAATTATTCAAGGTATAAAAAAAGACGGTGAGTTTCCCCTATGGGTCAGGTTGAAAAGAGAAAATATACTAAACCTTCTCTCTTAATTCGTCCTGCCACCTGGCAATACGGTTTAAAGCCTCTAAAGGAGTGATTCGCGTCACATCCAGATCCAGTATCTCACCCCTAACAACCTCTAAAGGGGAGAATAGAAGGGGCTGGACTGGGGAGTGTACATTTTTAGCCTTACCAGGGGCATCTTCGCGCCTAAAGGCATCTTCGCGCCCAAGGGCATCTTCGCGCCCAAGGGCATCTTCGCGCCCAAGGGCATCTTCGCGCCCAAGGGCATCTTCGCGCCCAAGGGCATC
>JAUWZD010000117.1 GCA_030615505.1 Spirochaetales bacterium
TTTCAGCGCTTAGAGCTGTTTCGATGTTTTTAGGATAGGGCATTCCGTGGGCGATGATGCTCGATTCTAAAGCTAAAACCGGCTTTTTATTCTCCAAAGCCTCCTGTACATCTTGCTTGATCGACATGAAGCGTTTCACAGGTTTCCCTCCTCAAGGGCCTCTTCCACTGCCCGCATAGCATCAGGCACAGCCTCTTCTACCATAACCTTTTGGTCCAGAAGCTCCAGGATCCTGGACAGGAGCATGTCCCCCGCCCCCGTTGTATTATCCGAACGGATCAAGCGGGCAGGCTTGAAGTCCTTTCTCCGATTCCGCCCATAGAGTCTGACTCCGTCTTTGCCCCTGGTTACAAGCAGGTATTTGATCTTCCTCTCTCTTAAAAAGCTAAAGGCTGAATCAGCCTCGCGCAGGTCCGAGCACAGGCCTGGCAGAACATCAAACTCGTCCCGGTTGGTACTAAGCATATAAAGATCATGCAGGCTCCCTAAATGTCTCTGCAATTTTTCTACAGACACAGATTCGAACACACACCGCGTACGGGAAGCGTAACGGGCAATTAAAGCTTTAACAAGCGGAACAGAGAGGTTCGCCTCCATAACCAGGAAATCCTCCTGCTTAATCTGTCCCAGATTTTCCTCTACCAGGCTCAGGGTTAGTCCCTCTTCTATGATCCTCATGTCGGAAGCTGCGTATTTAAGCTCTCCATCCTCCATTAAGGCCATATACAGGGCGGTTTTTTGTTCAGGTATATGCTTAAGAATGATTTCGTGCTTTTCGGTAATATTGTCCTCTATCCAGCGGGCATGAACATCGGAGCCTACTGCTGTAATCAGGCGCTTCGGGGCGTTCAAATGGCGGAAAATCCGGTAGCCAACACCACCCGGGCTGAGCCGGATATCGGCGGGATTGGATGTTCCCTGCATGAAGTGATTCTTTTGAGCGATCAAGTCTACTGCAACTGCCCCGATTATGTAGATCATAATTTGCGCATAAAAAATTCCAGAAGCTAATTAAGCGGATTCACAACTGAAATTCCATTATATTTTTGATTAGGATTAAAATCCTCGCTCCAGATTATATAGGCCCTCGCACGTTTCGCAGCTGAAACTATTAAAGCATCCCAGAGGGATAGCTGCAGACGTTCCTTTAAGCGCATTCCTTCGATTAATAATGAACTGTCATTATCAATAACATTCCACTTAAGATAATCCATTACAGCCTGCCTGGACTCATCTGCCGGTACATTTTTCTTGATAAGATTCACGTAAAACTCTTGCAGAACCTGTACGCTGATAGTTGGAGCCAGCGAATAATTCCATAAATTCTCGACTTTCTCCCTGGCCAGGTTATATTTATCCCCTGCATCCAGATCGTGTGCATAGACTAAGATATTTGTATCTACAAAGATCTTTCTATCTCTCATAAATTTCTTCTCGGGCTAAAGGCTTACCCCCTAAATGAAAACCCTTTTTTAGCCTTATTAAAGCTCTTTCCCTGGCTTTAATATACTCATTTTTTTCCGATATTTTTTTCACTAAAACCCGCGCAATCCATTGGGAGAGGGATTTATCTTCTTCTACCGCAGCATGACGGCATTTTTTAATGACTGATTCATCCAAACGAATTGTTACATTTCTTGTCACATCGCAACCCCCGAAAAAAAAATCTGCACGAATAAATTATAATAAATTTTTCGTGCATTTGCAAGCGGTACAACCTATGAATTAGAATTTGCCTTAGGGGGGGCGATTCCCATTATCACAGAGCCCGAAGAAGCCCGGAAGATACCCGTAAGGGGCACCTGGTCAAGATCGGTCGGCCACCACCGGGGCTCGATCCAACTTCACTTAAATGACATTCTGTCTCCTTTCTTACTGCTCGGGGCTCACTCTGTCCTCAAGCATTTGTCCAAATATAATTAAACTTATTTATAAGCTTTCCTGTCGTCATTGCCCTTAAATAAAGGCTTATCGAATACCTCGCTCCTAATTGATATTCAATCAGCATATCCTATTTTCGATGTCGATTTTCCCTGGCTTTTATCAAGTATTTTAAATCTTCTTGATCTTTGGGACGTGCGGCTGCCTCTTTATTTAAGATTAGCTGATCGATTCCAATAAAAATGGCAGAGATCTGAGTATCCCCAATATCTAAGACGGCAGTTTCTCGACCCTGCCAGGCTTCTTCGAAACTAATGCCATCGATTAGATTAATCAGGTCAATTCGATTTGGCGGAACTCCAAACTGAACAATAACACCTTCCTCTTGAAGTTCATCTGCACTGTTCAATCCTGGTATATCACCACTCCAGAACTCATTTAGAGCTGAATACAGCCTTATAGCGTTCTCCGCTGATGGATCGTAGAAGAAATCTACATCGCCAGTCAAACGGGGATTCCCGTAGTAGATTGCCGCTTCACCGCCAACGATTAAATATCGAACATTATTATTAGACAGGCATTCGATAAAATCCCGAATATCCTTTGAGAAATGATCGGCATTCACTGTTTTTTGTGGAATTCTCTAACATCAGGGACATTCCGGCCATAAGCACGCTTTTTTAGCTCAAAGGCAATTGCCTGCCGCTCTTCAATTGTCATACGTACATACTCCAAGATTTCATGCTCTTCTTGCTCATCAAAACTCATAAACTTATTAAAAACCCGTTCCATGCTTTTATAGTAGCTTATATTAAAAAAATGGAGAAGCAGGTCACACTTAAAGATTATCAGGTTGATTTGAGTGAAGGCTTGTGATATATTTATACTCACGTTTTATACAGATTCAAGGTTTCTATGCTATTACCTTTAAATTCATGTGCGTTCAGGATGAAAAACGGACAGACTATAGTGCTATCGAGCAATACACCATTCTATATGGCTGTCGATCCTTTTGAAGAAAAGCTTTACTGGACCTACGAGTCTGGCGCACAGGATCAAATCATTAGGGCCAACCTCGACGGCTCAAACCAGGAGACTTTGATACAAGGCACCCCATATCTTAATGACCCGCGAGGCATAGTCCTGGACCTCTGGCCTGAGATATGAAAAGCGCACACAGATTCTCTCCTGTCATTCTCTGCCTGCTGATGATTATCTCAACCCGCCTATTCGCTTTCGAAGAGGGTGAGCAAGCAGGCAAGTTTGCCAACCCCGATTTTTCGGGCAGGTTTGTTCTCTCTAAGAATATAATTGGAAAGGGCTGGGTCATTCTGGATTTCTTTGCAACCGATTGCGAGGCATGCAAAAAAGAGCTGCCTGAGCTTGAGTCGCTTTATGAGGATTTTAAAGAGAAGGGACTTGTGGTTATAGTGTTCGCTACCGACCCCGGAGGCGCCTCAGTAGTCAAACCATATTTCCGGGAGCATCCGACTGAGCTGCTGATCCTGATTGACCGTTATAGAAAAACAACTGAAAAATACGGTGTTGAAGAAATACCGAGTATCTTTTTGATTAATCCTGAAGTCGTAATTGCAGCCTGTGAAACAGGCTACAGTGAGGAGTTCATTGCCGGAATCAGAGAGATCCTGCTTGACATGTAGGCTGATGAGATACTCAAGCTTCCTCCTCCTTCTTGCTCTAATAATCATGCCGGGAGCATCCTATTGCCGCGGTAAGAGTGAAAAAGAGCTTACAATCCTATATACATCCTCTCTAAATGGGAACCTTGACGGCTGCGACTGTAAGGGCAGTCCCAGATCCGGTCTGGTGAAAAGAGCATACTTTCTTAAGAATTATAAAAACCGAAAAAGCATCTTAGTAGATACAGGCGATATCTTTAATGTGATACCTGATGAGCTGCTTGCTTCAAATATCCTGGAAGTATACGGCGAGCTCGGTTATGACGCCATAGGGGTAGGAGACCAGGAGTTTTCTAACGGGATTGATTATCTTTTACAGAAGAAGGATCACTATCCCTTTCTCGCCAATAACCTTTCAATCTGTCCAGATGAGAAGCGCTGTATCATATTCTCATTTTCTCCCCTCATCCTCAAACGGGGGTACATTAATTGCGCAGTTTTCGCCGTTTTAGATCCTGAGGTTTTCACACTCTATCCCGAAGAGCTTAAGGAGAAAATCAAACTGATCCCGCCGGTAACAGCGGTGGAAAACATAATCTCTTTCCCGAAGACGAAGGAAATCGACATCCGGATACTTCTATACCACGGTTCTGTAGAAAACGCTATTAAGCTGTCTAAAAAGATAAGCGGTGTTGAGGTTATAATTGCCGGCCACGAACAGCGGCTCGTAGATGCACAGAGGGTGGGGGGTACTATTGTGGTCTCCCCCGGCGAGGAAGGAAACAGGATAGGCATTCTCTCGCTTACGATTTCTCAAGGGCGCATCGTTGACTTCTCTAATGAATTCATCCTGTTTGAGTATATGCAAGATCCCGATGATCCTGGTGTGAGAAAACGAATTGACAGGTATAGGGAAAAACTCCGCTCCAAGCTGCGATCCGAATCGGCAATCCAGCCTCTGCCAAGATTGAATATGAGATCCTGAGCTTATGGTGAGACTTCTCCTAATCCTCCTTTTCATCCTGCCTTCCTCTGAAGCAGTGAGCGAGGACAATAGACTGATAATTACACCGCCTGAATGGGATTTCGGCACAATCGCCGGGAAAGAAAAGGTGAGCAGGGAGATACTCATCGAGAACAAAAGCAGTGAAAAAGTGACAGTCACATTCATTCCTACCTGTGACTGCCTCTTTGCATATCCCTCATCACTGCAGCTTTCACCCGGGGAAAAGACTGCTGTGATTCTCGAATTCGATCCCGCCGGTTATTCAGGTATCGTAGAGAAAGACTTTATTGTGCACACCAGTCTTAAGGAAATGGGAAAAGCCCTTTACCCCGTTCACGGAAGGTTGCCGGCTCAAGGCACGAAAGAGGATCATGCAGGGAAGGAGATCGGGCAGGCCGGTAAAGAAGCAAGAGTAATTCACGCCTTCTACTACTTCTCACCCGGATGCAGGAGCTGCGAACGATTTTTAAGCAGGGATATACGCAAGCTGGAAGAGGAATTTGAAGTTACTATAATCGTTAATCAGATGAATATTCTCGAACCTGAGATCTATGAAAATTACCATGCTTTTCTTGAAGAGCTCGGTGAAGAAGAACGCGCCTATCCTGCCCTAATTGTGGGCAGGCATGTTCTACAGGGAGAGCGGGAGATCAATAGGAAAGTACGAGCCTGCATTGCCTCATCCGTAGGAGAGCTGCCCGAAAACAAGCTTAATGGGGCTGCAGCGGCTGTCCTTCCTGCCCGCCACCTTACCTTCTTACCCATTTTAGCCGCAGGCCTTCTGGATGGAATAAATCCCTGCGCATTTACGACACTCATTTTCCTCCTGGCAGCTCTTGCCATTGCCGGTAGAGGACGCAGGGAAGTACTTATTATCGGCTTATTCTTCACTTTAAGTGTTTTTGTCACATATTTTCTCATAGGCCTCGGGTTTCTCAAGGTTGTGCGGGCAGCTTTCTCCTTTCCGATCATCTCCCGGATAATAAGGTGGATTTTAGTCGCTGTTCTTGTTACATTTGCCGCTCTCAGCATTTACGATTTCACAATTATAAGGTCAGGAAGGCCGGCAAAAATCCTCCTGCAGTTACCCTCAGCATTAAAGAGGCGGATTCACAGCTCTATCAGGGCGCATGCAAAATCCGCAGCTATTGTGGCGAGCTCACTCCTGCTGGGATTTTTAGTCTCAGTATTTGAGCTGGCCTGCACCGGACAGGTATACTTCCCCATACTTGTCTACTTTGTACGTATAAAGAGGGAGGCTTCCGGTTTTCTCTACCTATTCGTTTATAATTTGGGCTTCATCATACCCCTCATAGTAGTCTTCGTACTTACGTACCTTGGGATCGGATCAGATAGGATCACCTCTTTCTTCCAGAAAAGCATGTCCGGGGTGAAGCTCGCTCTTGCCTTTCTCTTTCTTTGTCTTGCGGCTATTATTATAATCACATAGTCTCAAGATGAGCATCGAAGAGAACGGCGATATGGTCTATATGCTTCCCGCACCAGGGGCAAATGGTCTGAAATGCTGTATGTGCTGCGGCTCGCCCCGCCAGGGTAGGCCAGGCTGATTGCCCAGGTATATGAAGTTGACCCTCTGGAGTATCCGTGTTGCGTTACAGACTACTTATGGCGATTATGATCTACCGCCAAAAATACGAGTTACATACCCACCGCATCCTCTATCCGGAAAACAGCTGAGAGTGGTGGCTAGAAAACATAAGGGTAGGGAACTTCTTTGGAGAGTTATGCTTCCTGACGGTTCGCATACCGAGCTGCCAGCACCCTGGACGGATCAACCGGATGGGCACATGACATCGAGCCACAGTAAACTGGGCACCCGAGCAACCCCGCAGGTACTACGAGAACTCATACGTTTACTTGAAGTCCTTGTATCGGGCAGTTCCCTGTGTAAAGCTCATTCAAATGATTGTTTGAAGGGAGCAGAACATGGGCAAGCAATTCGAACTGTTCGAAGCGGAGGAGAGACAGTGGATCGACAGACTGTGGCAGTCGATGCCGCCGAAAGCACGGGGCGAGGTAATAGGAATCCTGGCTCAGATGGGAAAATACCTCCTGCAAGCAGAAAAGGCTGCACAAAAGAGCGAGGAGGTCAGGGATGAATCATGATCAGATTACTAATAAGCATCGAAGCCGCATGGCTTTGTTGAGCGGGCCATGGAACTGGGCTGGTCTAAAGATCAGATCCATACAGTAGATGAGGATTTGGGAGTATCAGGCTCACGTTCCGGGAATCGCTATGGATTTGACCAAATGGTATCTATGGCGGCTCTGGCTAAAGTTGGGATCATTTTGTCCCTGGAAGTTGCACGCCTGGCAAGAGGCAATCGGAATTGGTATCATCTTCTTGATGTATGCGGGATCACCGGTACTCTGATCGCTGACTATGAAGGTTTATATGATCCAGCTGCATACAACGACCGGCTACTTTTGGGATTGTAATGTTGAGTTCTCATTTATGGTAAGTAATTTCTGTGGAGTTCTTTCATAAAGATCAAAAGCATTACTGGACGGTTTTCCTTGAATATGAGTCTATACATGAGAATCAACCGGATAATAATACCTTAAATGAAGCCGAAAGACTTTTCTATCAAAGGCTAAGGGAATGGAGAAAAGAACAGGCGGAAAAAGAGGGTATTCCCGTGTTTATTATAGCGAATAATAAACAGCTTATATAAATTATTAAAGAAAAAACCAAAAATCCTGGAAGCCTTATATCAAATCCAGGGCATAGGTAAAAAGAAGAGTGAGCGTTATGGAAAAGATATAACATCCCTTATTAAAAGTTTTTACGATAAAAGTAATGAATGAAAATTATCCTGTTTTTGAAAAATGTTATAGGATACTGAGCTGGATAATGGATATGTGTGAAAAATATCCTAAAAGTGTTCGTTTTTCCCTATCGGGTCGTATTGCTTCCGTGAGTATTGATGTAATTGAATCTATTATCGAAGCCATATATGCGAAAAAGTGCTGCCATATATTGAGGAAAGCAAACCTATATATGGAAAAGCTTAGTGTGCTATTTCGCCTCTCCTGTGACAGAAAATATATTTCCGTAAGGCAGTATGAATATATCACAAGGGAAATAAATGAAGCCGGTAAAATGATTGGAGGCTGGATCAAATCATGCAAAGAATAGGCAATATATGGGATTCTTTAGTTTCTTTAAAAGCTCTCCAATTAAATCTCAAGGAAAGGCTGACGAGTGAATACAAAGCAGGAAGAACACCAAAGCATTTTTACGACCAAATTATGAACAGTTTAAACGAGGTGCAGTATGAATATTCGGTGTTGTTTCCTGGTCGCCCTTTTCCCTTCTGCTTGTACGTTTCAACCTCTTTTACTACCATCTTCCAGTCAAACCAACGACCTGAGCTGTTTTTCTCAAAAATACCTTCGATGGCTTTCTCTATCTGGGTTTTGGTTTTCCATTTCCTCGTACCCACTTTCCCTTTCAGAGTGTCCAGGGCTTTGATCGTTTTCTCGATCTTACCCCCTCTTCTCTGAGCATCCTGTTCCTGCTTCCGGCTGCTTGAGATCCAGAGAATACGGTATCCTTCATCTGAAGCCATGGGGGATTCGTAACCCCAATACACATGCTCGGTGCTTTCTGGTCGTCTGTGGTCAGGCCTCCTAAGATCCTACATTGTGGGATCGAAACCAGGTTTTAAACCACTCACACTCTTTCCGTGTTTCAGGAAGCACTGAGATAAATCGACCGCCTTCTTTGGCGATGTAAGCCATCTGCTCTCGGGTGCACAGCTTTGCATCGGCAACATAGATGAAATCACTTCTGCCGGTTATTCTTCTTAAAGCTTCCCAGGTCTGAATGTGGGTTTTATCATCAGTTGTATTCCCGTAATAGCCCTTGTAGTGAATGGGAACAGCTCCATCTCTGCTTACCGTGAGCGTGAAAAGCAATTGCTTGAGATCCGGCCTGAAATCTTTGTTATGGCCTCGTAATGGGGCAAGAGAGGTTTTCCCATTCCTCATTGAGCGATTCTGCTTATACTCCCCGTAGACGATTACCGTGGTAGAATCGTTGTGCAGCTGAGAAAGCTTCTGATTTTCCTTTGAAGGAAGATACTGAGATAGGAGCTCTGTTAGCTCGATTCGCTCGATGAACCTGTTTATGATTGGTAAAGCGCTAATTGCCTTCGAATCCAGGCCAAGATTATCTGCATTATTTTTCATGCTCCCCTCCCAAAAAAAGCTTGACTTTAGAAATGTGGTCATTCGAAATGTGTGTGCGCTCATAATAAGAACGCACACCATGGACCATATAACCGATGGACCCGTAAAGTTAAAGGTAAAACTGTAACAAGAACCCTAACAGATAATCAGGCGAAAATATGCAGGGAATGCATAAGCAATTATAGAAGATTGGAGAAAATCATAGAAGAAATGAAAAAAATATCTGTCGAGTTTATAGAAGGACAGAAATGAATTCTAAACGCATTGCAGAAAATGGCAATAAAGTGACTTTTTTACTTGCGGAAAATAAGGTAGATTCTCGTTTTTGGGACACTATACCGAGAGATTCCAGTTTTCGCTTTCCGGCATAGGCCAGATCCCGTATTTCAATGCCCTGAAACAGAGACAGCTGGATGGGGTTGCCGCAAATGGCAAGGCGATTTACTCTGTCTGTCTGCACATGAAGTTTTCCAATGACCTTGTTGATCGCCTGGATCATAATGCTGTGAGTCACCGCCACTCCCATTTCCAATGCAAAATGAAGATGATCAATAACGTTGACGCCCGGCAGGGGATGACGTGTTGTAACAGCGGTAGAAATGATCTCCCGTGAAGAGAGGTCGACGACTTGAGCGCGAAAGCCGCTGGTCCCTAAATCCATAGCGATTGCCAGTCGCTCCATGAAGATTCTCCTTATATAAATCTATAACCAAAATATTCAGATACAAACTATGTTGCCAATCAAACCTGTCCGGTGACTTCTTTTAAACAGGCCGGGATATTACATCGGCGCAACATGAAAGACTTTTTCGGTTATTCGGCATTGCAGTCCTTTAACTGAGTTTCCATTTTCGATATGTTCATGAACCTGCCGATAATGGAAACCATGCTTTCCCGGCCTTTCTGACTCGTATCAATGTGAATTTCTCCTGACGCCAGTTCCAGTTTAATCCATTCATCTTGCGTTCTGAAAATTCCTTTTGCCCGTACCACGCCTCCGTATTGTTGATCACGGAGTTCATCAAAAAATAATTTAAGACATCCGGGGTCGAAGGTCTCTGATATGTAGCGCCATCCAAAAGACTCATATTGTCCCCCCGGGTCTTCGTGTTCAGACTCTTGATGTTCATTGTTGTGCCTGTGTTCGCCGGCGACTTTATGCTGTTCTGGTTTCATATCACGAATCAGGGCCGTTTTCGCCTCAACGGACAGTTTCGCATTTTCATGGCGACATCCGAGGATATCTCTGAGGATAGTCGGTTCAATCCTGGCAAAACTTGTCGGAAACACCCGGGCTTGCGGGTTGATTTCTTTTACGGAATTCACCAGTAATTTTACCCTGGAAGGCTTGAGACGGTCTGTTTTGTTGAGAAGAACCGTATTGCCTGCCCGGATCTGGTTTTCCATGAAATAGCGGTGAGACTTGATGAAGGAAAGGAACTCGAAACCATCTAAAATGTGGATCAACCGGATGCTTGAGTATAGATGCTCCAGGTCTTCTCTTTCGAGGATATTCATGATCTGGGATATGGTGGCTATACCGGTCGGTTCTATGACCATCCGGTCGGGTGAAAAACGTTCATGCAGTTCGATGATCTGCCACCGGAAATCCGGGGCCATGGTGCAGCAAATACACCCGGAGGGAATTTCCACAATATCGGCGACCTCATCTCCGTGCCCGGATAAAATCAAACCGTCCAGCCCCACCTCACCGAACTCGTTCACCAGAATAACCAGTTTTTCACCTTCAAGAGGATGATCGATAAGATGCCGGATAAATGTGGTTTTGCCCGCTCCTAGAAAACCGTAAACAACATCAATGATCATGGCGTCCCCTTGGATAACCAATTTTTACTTACAATAAACATGATATGGCCCTATTGAATAAGACATGGAATAAAAAAGTCCGCAGTATATCAATTACAATCCGTAAGAAGCAGGGTTAAACCCCTTTACTTTGTTGTATTTTTTCAGGCACATGTCGATAAAGTCCTCTTCTTTATCCGGTAGAGATTCCATATCCTTCATGTAACTTTGCAAAGATTCTTTTTCAAAAGCAGTGAGTTTCAGTTGTGAATCACCCAGCATCAAATCGCCGCATTTCATCGCTGCAGCCCTGGCGCGCGCGTACAGACTCTCATTGTTGTCAACAACGGCTTTGCCGATAATCCACGCATTGTCCGGGCAAAGCATAAAACCATGGGGACCCCGGTAACGGTCCGAAGTTACCAGGCACGCTTGGAATTCCTTTTGATACCCGAGCTCGATAGATGCGTTCATGGCTGCGGCATCATATCCCAAAATCTCTGTAAACACTGCAGGGCTGGTAGCGCCGAACATATTGTGGTATTCCACGGCCTCATTGGACCAGAGATCGCACACTGCGGCTATGACGTTACCGCAAAGATCAGAATGGGCACATGCGCTGGTCTTACCTTCGGTGGAGATAGGCACACCGGTGATGGATTTGATAATGGGATTTTCATACGCGCAGTCTTTGCCGGGACCGGTTGCGCCGCATTCATATGCCACCAGGGTTCTGCCTGCGCTAATGGCCCGGGACAGAGCTGCCAGCGTATGGGGGATATCCTTGGAAATAAAACCGCCCGCCATAAACATGGCAGTATTCGCTTGCGCGCAGTCCGTGTCTCCACCCGCGATACAGCCGTTTTTCTTGGCGATTTCTACGATCTGGGTCCATAACCATTCCATATCCCGACCGCCCAGAACTGCCTGGCTGAAAAGCAAACCCGCAATATCGTTCCGGATGATGGAATAATCAAAGATTTCCTTGCCGCCCATGGACTCAATAGACACAATATCCGCATATTTAGCACACTCATTGAACGATTCAAGAACCTCACGCGTGTAGTCCGAATCTCTCATGTTCACCATGTCGGGCTTGCGAAGGTCTGCAATGGTGGACCGGTAAGCGGCTTTGAGTCCGTATCTCTCCAGGTATTCGTCCATCTGACGTGCTGTTTGTGCTGCGATTTCCCCGCCCCACCCGGGATTGTGGGTTATCTGGAACACATGTTCGTTTTCAACCACGATGCAAGGGTGTCCCACAATAACACATCTCTCCAGCGCATCACCGTTGGCGCGCTCAAATTCCCTGAGCAGGGTCTTCATGCTCTTCTCACTGCCCGGCCTGGGGTGGGGAACAATTTCGGGAATTACATAACCGCCGCCGATCTTCAGGCCGCGTTTGGTGACAACAGGCTTCCTCGCGGTTCCAAACATCATTTCCTCAGAACTGCTATATGTCATTGAATTGCTCAGTTGCATTATTAATCCTCCTTATTATTTATCCGTTCCATTTGGCTCGCATCTCTGTCCAACTGGCCTTATTTAATGCGTCCTCAGCCATACCCGGAGCCTGGCTTGCTTCTTTACCCCAGATTCCCAGGTCAAAGCTTGTTACATACTCCTCGCTTACTGCTCCTCCTCCGCAAACAAATGGAATGATCAGATTCAGTTGTTTTAGTTTTGCCGCAATCTTCGGAAATGCTGTCATGGTAGTCGTCATCAACGCGGTTCCGGTAACCATGATCGGTTTGTGAATCTTGCAGGCTTCAACCACTTCGTCGACCGGCACATCCGCGCCCAGGTTGATTACTTCAAATCCACTGGCATTCAACAGCGCATTAACGATCACCTGGCCGATGTCGTGGATATCGCCTTCCGCAGTGTGGGTGACCACCTTGGCTTTTTTTTCCACGGGTTTTCCCATCTTCTCTTCACACAAGGAAATTCCAGCGATCATGGTATCGGATGAAACGATAACCTGGGGAAGAAAATATACCCCTTCATCCCACAGACGACTGACTTCATTCATGCCAGGAATCAGCCCCTCATTTATTACCTCCATCGGGCTTTTGGTTTTCATGGCTTCTTTTACGACATCTTCGATTTCTTCGTCGTCACCTTCAACCACGCAGTTGGCCACTTTTTGCAGCAGAACGTCATCGGAAACTTTTCGTGCCTCCTGCCTTGCCACCTCGATGTTGATGTCGAACCGAGTAAAAATGTTGGAAGTATCAGTTGGATATTCCATAGCTCCTCCATTTAAGAGTTTCACATGTAAGTAAATGGTTAAAATAAAAAAACTGTGCATCAAATGATTTCAGCGTATTACGGTTATTCGGCATTATTGATAATTGATAGTAAAACTTATATCAAATGATGATCTGAGAATCAAGCAAAAAAGAGAAAAATGATAGGCAAAGTTATAATTGGAGCTGAGCAGGGAACAGCTCGGAATACGTAACCCTCGATGCGATTAATGTGGTTAAGCCGCGTATTTACGAGCTACACGGATGAAACCACGGAAAAATCGCCCAAACAGATCATTCGGACATTCGACCGACGGCGCAAAACGAGAAAGACAGCCTCTGGGAAGCGTCGAACGGGCAGC
>JAUWZD010000160.1 GCA_030615505.1 Spirochaetales bacterium
ACCAGCCCGATACCGTGCTCTCCGGAAATGATACCGTTCCTTCGTATGGCATCATTGTAGAGCTCAATCCTTATCCGCTCATGTTTCTGCTTCCAGTCCGGTATCTCATCTCCAATAAGTCCATCCTTTAAGGCAGTGCGCTTATAATGCCAGACTCGACCCCAGCGCAGCTTAAGCCGCAACCGAAGTTCTAAAAGCAAAAGTCCAATACAATATATTTGTGCGCCCACAGGACTTCCTTCGGTCGCCGGACTTGATTATTTCTTGCGCTGGACGCGCAAGATTTTAAAGGTGATAGTATATGGGGTTCTATAATCATTAAAAAAGACAATATCAATATTATTGTCCATTGCCATTTTAATTGCATCTGTTGTTATATAGGCTCCGGTCGATATCAAGATAGAAGATATTTTTGTAGAGGATATTTCAAAAACCTTATCCTCAGTCTTAATTTTAAAGAGATAATCTTTTTTTTGAAGGTAGGAACCATAAGTATTAATAACTAATTCCATGGCTTACTCTGACTATGAATCAATCAGCTTTTTAATACGTTCTAAAAAACTACCGGCTAACTTTACTGAATCTCTTGCATCATCAAATGACACTGAATCCAGGTCTTTATAATCACCCTCCAATCTCATTTCAAATACACGGTGGAGAACTTTAGAATAACTCTTCTCGATCCTTCCCGTGAGGATGTATTCCTTATCAAATATTGAAATCACTCCAGAATGCTTTGCGGTTTTTATTTCAAGCTTAGAGTTGAGAAACAGCGCTAAAATGGCATAGAACATGGCGTAATAAGCTCTGTTTATAATGGATCTTGGCGTGAGATTATTCCGAATCATCTTTTCAGCATCATTAAGCGTATCTTCAGCTTGTTTCAAACGATAATTAAGAAGTGCCTGAGAGTCATTCATACTTTAACACCGTCTCTGTAGATATTCTTTAACAGGGGCGAAGATCTTAAGGGGGTATTTTGTATTTCGTTCTTTGTAAATATAATTACTGAAACTACGATAAGGTTTTCAAGGCTAAGCTTCCATGCTTCCTCTAATATTCTTTCTTTAAGCTCCTTAGTGAGCTTATTTACTTCAATAAAAACATCCATATCGGAGTATTCATCAAAGCTTCCTTTTGCTCTTGAACCAAATATCCTGAAATCTTGCAATCTGACAAAATGAGATAATATTTTCCTCAGCTTTCTTGCTATTCTAAAATCTTTATCAGTCATTTTAATGCTTCTCTCATATTGTTCTGTGCATAGATCGATAGTATCCTTTATTATTAGCCAAACTATTTACATTGTATCAATATATCACATGTAATCAAGCAGAATCTGACCTTTTATTATACACATTTCTTGATATTTTCACTTTAAAATTATATATTTAATCATCAATCTGATAGGAATATAAAAACCATCTAATTGAGAAAGCAAAAGCCTCTATGCAATTTGTTAAAATAGCATAATGCGCTTTATATTTTTGAAAAACTAAGAGAATTAGGACAAGCTCTTGAACTGAAAAAATCCATCACCATAAAGGAAAAACTGACCGAATGGCAGCGAAAACCCGAGAATAGATGACTGGCTATATGCTTCGATGCAAAGGGAAAGTATGCTATTACCTTTAAAATCTTGCGCGTTCAGCGCAAGAAATAATCAAGTCCGGCGACCGAAGGAAGTTCTGTGGGCGCACAAATATATTGTGGTAAACTTTTGCTTTTAGAACTTCGTTTGCGGCTGTAAGCTGCGCTGGGAAGGAATAAAGGATTTTACTAAGGACAGTGAGGTATTTTATATACAGGCTTCAGTAAGCAACGGATTCTCCGTTTGTTCACTTCAATATCTTACAAATTTGATATGTTGGATTTTGTAGCTGAATTGACAGCTCACATACCCCCAAGAGGCAAACAGTATATACGCAGGTATGGCTTGTATTCTTCTCGGGCTCGCGGGGTTTGGCAGCGGATGGAGTTTTGTATGAGGCTTGCTCCCCAGGGCTGGAAGGAGAAACACCTGGATAATCCTGCTGATTCAAAACAGATATCAGTGGAAATACCTGAATGCACTGTAGAGGAAAAAACACGAAAATCTACCTGTCGAAGATGCCCGATAGGGTAGGCCAGAATTATTAAAAAAGTCTATGGCACTGATCCGCTTGTATGTCCTCGTTGTGGTTCTAAAGATGAAGATTTTGGCTATAATTATGGATTCTGAGGAGACAGTGAAGATACTTAAGGCTTCCTGGTCAAGATCGGCCGGCCTCCTCCCAATTTTGATCCACTCTCTCTGAACTAATAGGAGCCGAATCGCACATAAGAACTCTTGTCTGGTATGTTTTATATGACCAGGTTGTTTTCAAGGCACTCTGCAAGGAAGATTTTCACATAGTCTAAACAATTTTTCTACATAGGGCTTGCGTAGAGTTATAACTTTTACACTATGATGAAAGTCAAGGGATTTTTCTTTCCCTTTCCTCCCTGATCTGATTTAATTGCTTTTCATAGCTTTTTCGCTTTTTTTCATAAAGAGGAATCTCTATATGCTTGTAAGTTTTTTCATCAAGAAGCATCCTCCTCATAATTCCGCAGAGCTTTCGGATGACGGCGATTCTGGCTCTCCCTGCTCCTCTGCGGCTTTTCAATTCCTCGTAATAGTCTCTGAAGTAAAGCGAAGCATCGGTAATCTTTACAAGAGAAGGGTTTAGGATCGTTCGAGTCAATTTCCTCGAAGCTCTGTTAATATGACCAAACCTGCCCCAAGGTCGGGACTTTCCGGCTTCTCGCTCCGCTTTCCTTAATCTTCGGTACCAGACCAAGGTAGGCGTTCATCTTCCTTAAGGTCTTAAACCGCCTGATGTTACCAACATCAGCAAGAAATGCCAAAGCTGTTAACGGAGTAATCCCTCGTATCGATATTAGCAGGTCCACCTCATCCTTCAGAGGCTCTCCAATCCGCAGGATCTCTTTTACCAGCTCTTCTTTCTTTTTAAGAACATACCAGAGAACCTCCAGGTTCATTTTGATAGAGATTCTACTCGCCTCCGAGATATCAAGTTCTTCAAGTATATCCTTACCGCGTTTGACTGAAAGCAGATGATTCTTTTGCAATCTGTTTGGATATAATCTTAAAGCATCCTAATCTGTTTGTTTAGCACCTGGTACTGTGCATACAGTTTCTAAAAGCTCTCTGATCAATCATGATGGCTTGTATACCAGCGGAAGCCCAAACTCGCCAGTTACCCTATACACTCACAGCGCTCTGGCCATATTCCTCGAATCCTTTACCCTGGCGGGCACCTAAGGGCTTGTCCGTCTTATTCCAGGAATCCTTGATAATCTTGAACCTGTAGGGATCAATTATGAAACACTTAAGCCTTCGAGCTTCAATCTTGTCCGCCCAGAAAAACGACCCTGCTCCTGTTTCCATGACAACAACATTTTCCGATCCAAGAGTCTCAACATATCTGTTGAAATCATAGATCAAACTGAAAAACTTTTCCTCAACACCTTCCCGGTTCAGTACTGAGACCGTCTGTGCCGGTCAATACCATGGAACCTTTTAGCCCCCGGGTTTGGCATAAGGACAGTATACAACCACCAACTGCTTTTTTAAAAGTATAATTATATCAAGGAACCATTGAATCCTGACTTTTATCATAATAACTTATCATTTGGGAACGGATTTCTGAGGTTAGGCTTAATCCTTCAAAGGGCTCTCAAGAAGCTGACTGTCTTCTACAAAAACGGGCATGATGGGTTCGGATTGTGGCGACAATTATCTTGACAAAAATCCGTATTTATTGTATCATTATATTTATATAATCAACCATATTTAATAGGAGGAATATTCATGAAAAAAAAGCTATTAGCCTTAGCGTTGATTTTAGCTGTAGCTTTCTTCTTCGCTGCCTGTCCCCAGAACGGGGACGATGATGAGGGCGATGTTCCCAAGGCCCTGGTCGGCACGTTTGCTTTCTGGGACAATCATGGCAGCATAATCCTGTATATCGGCGAATCCAAAAGCCTCTCGGCCATGGAGTTTGGGACCAAGAAGATCTACACCGTGAGCGGTGAGATTAAAATTGATGCCCTTACATTCTCAGTCACAGGAGATTACGACAGCAGCAACGGGAGCCTGAATGTCGATGCTGAAATGACCGTGGGTGTCGAAACTTGGAAATTCATCTTCAACGGGACTTACTCTAACGATGTCTTTCAAGGCACCCTGGAACTCTATATCGACGACGTGCTAACAGGCCAAGGAGCGGTCAATGGGTCGGGCACTGAAGATCCAGACAGTGTTTGGGTATATTTAGGAACCATTGGAGACGGAGCGGCCAGCTCGGGCAACGGAACCTTTAACGCGACGGTCGAAGGGGACAATATGTATGGTACCTGGTACCATCACGACGGTACCGGCGGCGAACCCCATACAGGCCCTTATGAAGGAACGAGATCGGGCACCTCAATACCACCCATAACAATTTATGAGGCCGGTGAGCCTATAGGCAGCGGATCCGGTGATTTCTCAGCGGATTACTCTACTGTCAGTGGGGTCTGGGGGGTCGCCCCGGATTCCGGGCACTGGGAAGGCACGCGGCAGTAGCCGTTCACGCTTCCTGTAACAATTAATCCCCCGGGAACCCCGGGGGATTTTATTCTCTCAGGTGTAGCTGAAATCAGCTCCTGCTGACAGCAATACGCCCGCCTCTTCCCTTTGTCGAATACTCGTCACTGATGTCCACCACCCCGCCCGGACAATGATACCAGAATATGTGGATTGTTCCGGTCGCATGAGCCTTCCGTGGGTTAGGAAGGATAAGTAGAATGTGAGAGACTTCCGGTCTGTTGGATGGCCCCGGCTGCGGAGGTAAACGGATAAGATATGCAGATGGCCTGCTGCAGTCTGTGCGAAG
Source organism: Spirochaetales bacterium (assembly GCA_030615505.1). GTDB lineage: Bacteria > Spirochaetota > Spirochaetia > SZUA-6 > DRHE01 > JAUWZD01. The sequence continues at coordinate 4,923 of JAUWZD010000160.1, forward strand.
AGACTTCCCCGACTATCGCCGAAGCGCTCAGTGTCTGCCTCAGGTGCATCCGGCAGCACCCGGAGGAGGCGCTCCCGTTCGCGGCCCGATCACACCGGAAAAGCAGGTCCGTCTTCGGGCTGACCGAAGAGCCGCCGCAAAGCCCGGAAGGTGCGACCTGCACGCTTTGTGTCAATGCCTGCCGGACCCCCGAAGGGGGGGCCTGGGCTACTTCGGGCTGCGGCGAAACGCAGGGGGGAGGCTCACCTGGGTCACACCCAGGCAGGGCAAGCTTTCCTGGTATCTCGATCCACTGCCTAGGATCTGCGTGGTAGAGCGCGTCTGCGCCAGGGGTGAACGGGCTCTGGCTACCCGGAATATGCCTTTCGTCCAGGGCCCAAAAGGGGTCACAAGAACCTGGCGG
>JAUWZD010000100.1 GCA_030615505.1 Spirochaetales bacterium
CCTGGTTACCACAATCCGGTAAGAGCCTATCCTATCCATTAGAAATTGAATATTATGGGCAGGATTGCAGAGGCTCTGATAATGAAGAATCGGAAAGGGAGATTTATATTCCTATTAAGTAGTAAGAGCTCCGGGGAATCACCGGAAGGATATCACGCCTTAAGACCACTTATGTGGGTGAATATGATGCGGATTTGGTTAGAGCAAAAGTACTCGTTGAGGTCAAGGATGCGGTAGCGCTCACAGCACTGAATCCTCTAATACTCAAAAGACGGGTGATCTGTTCAGGGAATCTTCCCTGGGGAGACACAGTGCCGGTGTTTACCTAAATACTTCAAGTGGGTAATAATAAGAGTGTACATATTGAGTGCGTCGCCAACTTCATCCCTACCCTGAAAGATATTCTGGATGAACTATATGACATGGCCAGGTTGAAGCTCAGGGCTTGTACATGTTGTGGATACGAGCTGCCCGGAAGGTTCGAATAATCTGGACAATGAAGATACAGGTTTTGCAGACATTAATACAACGACTCGGAGGCGGCTTTGCGGAAGCTTTGGGCATTCGGCTTGCAAATGCCCCCCGGGAGAAGGAGATTTTCCGCTGGTTTCTCGCATCGTTTCTCTATGGTGCGAGGATTTCCGAGGCAATCGCCACACGGACCTACCGGCAGTTCGAATTAGAGAACGTGCTTACGCCGCAGACTATCCGGGACACCGGCTGGGATGGCCTTGTGCAGATCCTTGATGCCGGCGGTTATGTGCGTTATGACTTCAGCACTGCGACGAAGCTGCTGGTGGTCAACACAGACCTCCTCACACACTACGATGGTAAGCTTACTAACGTTCATGCAGCGGCCGAGGATCCACGAGACCTGGAGAGACGCCTGCAGGATATAGGCAAAGGGATCGGTCCTGTTACAGCCAATATTTTCCTCAGGGAGCTTCGCGGTATTTGGCCCAAGGCGGATCCTATGCCCTCAGAGCCCCTCATCCTGGCAGCGAAACATCTCGGCCTGTTTGACAAGAACATGAAGAATCGTGAACAGATGCTGGCCGTTTTGAAAGAGCATTGGAATAATGCCGGCATAACATCCCGCACTTTTGTGGATTTTGAGGGCGCGCTCGTCCGCTTGGGATTGCGGTATTGCCGCAAAGGGAAACACATAAGCTGTCCAATGGTGCCCTGGTGCCCGGAGAAGAGCAGAAAGGGAAAATCGGAATGACCCCATCCAGCCGCACCTATCCCCGATATCTTGAGCAGGGATCTGCGCCGTTTGATCCCTTGGATCTGGCCAGAAAGACCGAGGAGATCGTCTGCCGCGGCAATCGTCGCAAATATACGAAGTTCTACTGTACAGGCGTATATGGAGGCATCGCCACCGGGTACACCTGCGGATGTTGTTTACGATGCGCGTTCTGCTGGGTGGGATGGAGTCGGGATTTCCCGGAGCAATACGGCTCTTTCTACTCACCCGAAGAGGCATTCTTGAAGCTCAGCCTGGTTGCCCGCAAAGCAGGCGTGAGTCAGATTCGCATCTCCGGAGCCGAACCGACCTTAGGGAAGGCGCACCTGCTGGGCCTGCTGGAAAGGGTGGAGAGCTCCCCCTTTCACCTGTTCATCCTCGAGACGAACGGCATTCTCATCGGCGCCGACCCTGACTATGCCCGGCAGATTGCTCGCTTCAAGAAAGTCCATACTCGCGTTTCGCTCAAGGCGGGCACGCCCGAGGCGTTTACTCAGAAGACCGGTGCAATTCCTGAAAGCTTCGATCTTCCTTTTCAAGCCATTGTGAATCTGATCCGGTCCGGGGTCAGATTCCACGCAGCTGCCATGTCGGCTGATTCACGAATCGTTTCTAAGGAAGAGCGCCAGATTCTTTTAGACAGGCTCTCAGCAATCCACCCAGCCCTGGTTCGTAATCTGGAGGAAGAAATGGTTGATCCGTACCCTACCACGCTGGAACGGCTTCGGCGCGCAGGCATACATCTGGCGTGGGATCGGCATAAGCGATGAACCACCAATGCGGACAGCGTCCGTATGGCGGAATGCGCCGATCTCTTTCTTCTCCCTATCGCTTAAAGGGGTTTTCAGGCGGCGATATGTCGGGCTTGTCGGCTCATGCGTGATGAACTGCCACGTCTTGAGTGCAAACTCGAAGTCCGGGGTCGCCTCCTCGCGCCAGCACTTTGCAGTTTACGGCCTTGCGCGCCGCAACTGTCGCCCGAGCACATCAGTTGTAGCACCGGCTGTAAGAAAGGCTAGGGATGCAGCCCCGAAAGGGAAAAAGCCGCTAAAATACTTTAATCTGTCAAAATGCACCCAGGAAAGATTAGCAAGATTGGAAAAGATTTTTTTTCGAAGCTCCATATCATTAGCAGCTATGAAACAAATATTCTTCTTAAGTGGAATAATTCTGTTGGCCATGCCCTGCTCAGCCCAGGCTTTTTTCCAACCAGGTGCTCTTGAGAAGCCAGGCATTGCTTTAGATCCTCCATCTCAGGAAGGAGTGGTAGAGGAGTTCTGGAAAGTGGAGCAGGATATTCTTCTATACCACTTTGATCACGGTGAGGGCTGTCCTGTTTTAGTAATTCACGGAGGCCCGGGTATACATCCGTATCAGCCCTGGCCGGGATTAAAGGAAATCGGCCAGTGGTATAAATTCTACTGAAGGAAACGGCGGGTGGTCCGTTCATGCTCTATATTTCTCTTTGGGACAATCATACGACTACGAGGTAATGAAAGAGGTGAGCCATTTCGCTTTTCAAGAGAGTCCTGAAAGTTTTTCTGCCCTGGTCAGTGATTTTTTAAAATAAATAATCGAAAGGACAATAAAGATGATAAAAATAGATTTAAAAAAAGAACTAAAATATCTTTATGCACCATCTTCAAAGAATGTGGAAGTTGTTGATGTTCCTAAGTCCAATTTTGTCATGGTGGATGGCAGAATTGAACCGGGTGAGGCACCGGACACATCACGGGAATTTCAAGAGGCTATTGAGGCATTGTATGGAGCGTCATTCACACTAAAGTTCATGTTAAAACGCCGAGACATCAATCCAATCGATTACACAGTAATGGCACTGGAAGGACTTTGGTGGACGGATACAGGAGATTTTGATTTCAATAAAAAAGAAAAATGGATGTGGACCGTAATGATCATGCAGCCGGATCACATTAATGAAGAGATGTACAGGAAAGCCCTGCAGAACTCAAAGAGAAAAAGGACAACCCTGCTATATCAAAGATGCGTTTTGAAAGTTTCCACGAGGGCTTGAGTGTACAGATGACACATATCGGACCATATGCTGAAGAACCGCGTACTATTAATAAAATGAATACTTTTGCTCAGGAGAATGGTTATAACCTTTGCGGTAAGCATCATGAGATATATTTAGGGGATCCCAGGCGATGCAAGCCGGAGAGGTTAAGGACTATTTTAAGGCATCCTGTGGAGAAAAAGGATTAAATAATCGAGTCAAATTAATCTTTTAAGTAATAGGAATCCAGATTTCTGTTTTATAATCCCTGGATTTACTTCTTAAATTCTCACTTGAGTATACTTCAAAACAGGGAATGTCGCGCAGCTTTTTCCCACTGGCCGGCAGCCAATTGCCAAAAATGAGGTTGTAAAGCTCACCGATTTTTTCAAAACTTCCCCGGTGAAAAAAGACCGCATAGTTTCCCCCTGTGATTGTTTGGAAACCCACCTCTCCCTCGGGTTTGAAATCTTGTTTAACTGTAAGGCAGGCATCATATCGAATATTTTCTTCTGCCGTTATCTTAGGATCATCCCGAGAAATGCCGATTGCCCTGGTCTCCGGTCCAAGCAGTTTGCGGCGATAGGCGTAGCGCATAAGAGAGGACCAGGCAGACTGAGCCGCTTTTTGATAAGGACCCCTGCGGCGAACAAAGAGAACCTGCTGGTCCGGAATCTTTTTATAATCCGGTTTAATAGCCTCATGGTATTGATTTTGAAAGTGCTCCTTGAATACAGGCTTAAGCGCATGAGTTAAATTGAGCTCCTTTCGACGGTAGGCTCTGGGATTAATACCAAAAAGCTGTTTAAAGGCTTTTGTGAATGATGCAGGTGTATCATAGCCCGATTTAAGGGCAATGTCGGTGATAGAAATCGGCTGGTTCTTGAGCATTACAGCCGCTCTTTCCAACCTGAGCCTCCGGATATAGGTGTAAACTGATTCGCTTAAGTAAGCGCTGAAAACACGGTGAAAATGAAATGGGGAGAAGAATGCTTCTTTAGCCACCTCCTCCAGTGATAAAGGCTGTTCGAGATTTCTCTCGATAAACAGAAGCGCTCTGTTCAACCTCTCCTGATGATCCTGTACAGTTTGATCCTTAAGACTCACTCCTCATTCCTTAAAAGAATAAGAGAAAGAGTATAGAGAAAAACAAGATTACTCAAGGAAGTAGTATCGCTTGAGTAACTGAATCGGGAAATTGACTGTAAGTATGGTTGACATATTATACATAGTGCTTAAATATTATTAATAATTTCAGCATGATGCAGAAGGTTAAAGGACATTGAAAATTGTATCTCCTCCTCGAAAGTTATTAACTGAGTTTTGCGCCTTATCCATGAAAATACTCCGTTTAGCAAACCGGGGTGTCTCAAGGATTGAATTCCTGCGCGAAGTATCAAAGATGCTGATTCATTTTTCCGGATGTGATGCGCTTGTAATCCGTAAAAAAGATAGGGATTATAACTATTATTGGGAAGCTAAAATTCAACCACAGGAAGTCTTTCATTTTAAGAAACATGAGGATACTCCTCTTTCATCCACGTGTGAATCGGATATGGAGCGATTCTATAGGGAGCTTTCCCAGGGACATTTTGATCCTCGTTTACCCTTTTTTACAAAACACGGAAGCTTCTGGACCGGGAATGCAGATCAACCCGTGACCTTTACTTCGAAAAAAGATGAGAAAAAAAGATCGTACCGCCTCAAGGCCGGGGAATATAAATCCTTACTATTAATCCCATTAGTAGTGGATGGTAAAAACCAGGGACTCCTGGAATATAAGAGCAAAAAACCGCACTTCTTTCATGAACAGGAGATAGAGTTTTATGAAGGTGTGGCTCAGACTTTTGAAGCAGCTGTTTCCGATCGGCGAGCACAAGCGGCGCTGCGTGAGCGAGTAAAGGAACTGGCCTGTCTCTATGAAATATCCAGGATCACTCAACATCCTTCAACATCTTTAGAAGAAATTTTTCAACACATAGCGGAGCTTCTTCCCCGGGCTTTTCAATATCCGGAAATTGCTGCGGCCAGTATTCTGCTGGATGGACATACATACTTGTCCCCGGGATTCAGAAAAGGCAATTATAACTTAAAGGCAGAGATTTTCGCCAATGGGAAGTCACGTGGGTTTGTTGAGGTATTATACCAGGCCGGGAATTTCGGACTTGAGGAAGAACCATTTCTCAAAGAGGAACAGAGCCTGCTCGATGGGGTGGCAAAACAGGTTTCCCTTATTATTGAAGGGAAAAAGGCTGAGGAAGATAAACAGAAACTTCAGAATCAGCTCAGGCATGCAGACCGACTGGCCACTATTGGTGAGCTGGCCGCAGGCGTGGCGCATGAATTGAATGAACCCTTAGGAAATATTCTGGGCTTTGCCCAACTTGCTAAAAAGAGCCCCGACCTGCCCAAACAGACAGAAAAAGATCTTGATAAGATTGTGGGAGCTTCACTTCATGCAAGGGAAGTAGTTAAAAAGCTTCTCATCTTTGCTCGTCAGATGCCTGCTCAAAAAACCCGGGCAAATTTGAACCAGATTGTTAATGATGGACTCTATTTTCTTGAATCCCGGTGCAGTAAAGAGGGAATTGAACTCAGGCGGCATCTTTCAACGGATCTTCCGGATATTATCGCCGATCCTGCCCAGATAAACCAGGTTTTAATCAACCTGGTTGTCAATTCTATTCAGGCTATGCCGGAAGGAGGAATATTAACCGTCCGGACACGGGCCTATTCCAATCACGTTTCACTCATCGTGGAAGACACGGGGGTTGGCATGAGCGAGGAGGTGAAAAAACAAATCTTTATTCCCTTCTTTACTACCAAGGAGATTGGTCGAGGAACCGGATTAGGCCTGCCCGTTGTTCATGGAATTGTCACCTCCCATGGTGGTTCGATCCAGGTAGATAGTGAGAAAGGACGAGGTACCCGGTTCGAGATAGAGCTTCCCCTGACGGAAGTTCAAGATGTTGTGGAGAATCACTGAAATGGAAACGAAAGCCAAGAAAGAACGCATCCTGGTAGTGGATGATGCCCTGGATACTTTAGAAGTGCTTCAAAGAAACCTGACTTCTAAAGGGTACACGGTGTTCACGTGTTCAAGTGTAGCGGAAGGGATCCGAATTCTTGAATCCACTCCGGTGGACCTGGTAATTACGGATTTGAAAATGCCCAGGGTGAACGGCCTCGATATGATCCGTCATGTCCGGGAGAATTTTAAGGATACTGAGGTAATGATGATCACCGGCTATGCCACGGTTCAGGGAGCGGTCAATGCAGTAAAAACAGGAGCGGAAGAATATTTGACCAAACCGTTTACGGATGAAGAGCTTTTTGCTTCAGTACGCCGCACCCTGGATAAACTGCGCATCCGCATGTCAGGGCAATACCATGTTCAGGAAACGCCCTCACACCTCCAGGGACTTATTGGTGAGTCGAATGCAATGAAGAAGATCTTTGATGTCATAATTAAAGCCGCCTCCACCTCAGCCACTGTGCTCATCACCGGCGAGAGCGGCACGGGAAAAGAACTTGTTGCCCGGGCGATTCACTATAACAGTGATCGGGCTTCTGCGCCATTCATTGCTGTCAACTGCGGCGCTATTCCCGAAGGGCTTTTGGAAAGTGAACTTTTTGGTTATGTCAGGGGAGCTTTTACAGGGGCGAATCAGTCCCGTGCTGGTTTTTTTCAAACCGCTGACCAGGGCACGATCTTTCTGGATGAAATCAGTGAAACTATCCCTTCAATGCAGGTAAAACTTCTAAGGGTACTCCAGGAGAAAGAGATCTATATGGTGGGCACAAGTCGTTCGCTTAAGGTGGATGTGCGAATCCTGGCGTCCACTAACAAAGATTTGCTCAGTTTGATTAAAAAAGGGGGCTTTCGTGAAGACCTGTTTTACCGCCTTAATGTGATTTCCATGGAAATCCCTCCTTTAAGGGAAAGAGAAAATGACATCTTGCTTCTGGCTAAGCATTTTACTACCAAGTTTTCTATAGAGATGGGTAAGACCCCTCCCCGTCTTTCAGATAAAGCCTTACAGGTATTGAAGAATTACGACTGGCCCGGGAATGTACGCGAGCTGGAAAATGTGATCCAGAGGCTGGCAGTCATGACTGATGGAGATGTTATTGATGTTCCTGACCTGCCATCGTCTATGCGTTTTTCCGCTCTGAGGGAAACGGGGTTAAATCGAACACTGGCTGAAGTAGAAACGGAGCATATTCTCAATGTGCTGGCCGGCGTTAATGGAAACAGGACCAGAGCCGCAGAGATTCTTCGAATAGACCGGAAGACTCTTAGGGAAAAATTAAAAAAAATCCAACCTCCCCCTTCTTTTTAATTATTTCCTGATTATAGAATTTACTCAGCACCCATCGACCGGGGGAATTCTCCCCGGTGGTTCATATCTCCCCACCCGACTGCACCCCGTTAGAGGAATAAAGGAATCCAAATAAGTTTTATAATGCTTAATTACTTCAATCATAAAGAGATAAATCTACAGAAATACTCTAAACCCTCGTAAAAAATTGGCATGATTATTGCTTATAAATGATTGGACGCAGCTTGAAGGATTAAAAAGAGTGTAAAGCTATGATTCTAGAACAAGCAGGGGAGAATATTATGGCAGAAAAAATTGAATATAAGGGCCTTTGTTTAAACTGTGATAATGCTTCGAACTGTACATTCCCAAGATACCCTGAAAAACCTGTGCTGCAATGTGAAGAATATGTTTGTAGCCCGACACGTATGGAAAAGAATGTAGCTAAAGAGAGGTACCTCCCTACCGACTCAGAGGTAAAATCAATCACTGATGAGGAAAAATTGGGTAAATACAGAGGTTTGTGTGTTAATTGTGATATGCGAGAAACCTGCACATATCCAAAGGGCGAAGGAGGGGTCTGGCATTGTGAGAATTACCAATAGCATGATCGAATAACTGGAGGATATACCTTGAATAATGAAAATATCTTAAAAATCCTGGAAAAAAATAACGGAAATCAGGGTGGTCTTATTTCAGTCCTTGAAGAAATACAGACTGTGTATGGCTATCTTCCTGAAGATGCACTGAGGATAGTAGCTGATAGAACAGATAACTCCCTGGTTGACATCTTTGGTGTTGCTACTTTTTATAAAGCATTCAGCCTAAAACCCAGGGGAAAACATATTATAATGGCATGTTTAGGGACCGCCTGTCATGTTCGTGGCGCGCCAAAGGTAGTCGACGAGTTCGAGCAACAATTGGGGATAAAGGCAGGAGAAACCACATTGGACAAAGAGTTTACACTAGAAACAGTTAATTGCCTTGGCGCCTGTGCGTTGGGCCCAACCGTTGTTGTTGATGGTCACTACTTTTCACATGCTACTCTATCAAAAGTTAAAGGAATTATAAAAAATACTCTCGAAGGTCTGGATACAATAGACATAAAAACTGATAAACGTGTGTTTCCGGTAGAGGCAAGTTGCTCTGTATGCAACCATAGTCTTACAGACTCTACTTATCTTATAGACGGGTATCCTTCTATCTGTGTAACCGTATCTTTTGGTCGTAAGAAAGGCTGGTTACGACTGTCCTCACTGTATGGCAGTCTCAATTTTGCATCAGAGCATGAGGTTCCTCCTGACAGCTTGTCTCATTATTTTTGCCCATATTGCCGTAAAGAACTTCTTAGCATTTCCAATTGCCCTGAGTGCGGTGAGCCTATGGCGGCTATGTGGGTTTATGATGGATTCACTATGCATGTCTGCACACGCGGTGGCTGTAAGGGACATATGCTGGATTTAAATCAAACGAGTGGAAATCTTTTAGATGCACTATTTAGAACAGATAGATGAATTCAAAAGATTTCGCCAATCTCTTATAGATAATTCGAGTGACGGTAAACCCTGCATTGTTATCGGTGCAGGAACATGTGGCCAGGCAAGCGGTTCAAATGATCTTATCCGGATAATAAAGCGACAGATCTTAGAGCAAGGGCTCCATAACAAGATTTCATTGAGGATCACAGGTTGTTTGGGGTTCTGCGAGATGTCTCCCTTCATAGTAATTGAGCCGGGGCATAATCTTTACCCCAAACTTAGAATGGAAAATATACCTCAAATTATTGACGCTGCACTTGAAGACAGGGTAATCGAAGAATTACTTTACACAGAACCCGGGTCCTATACAAAATGTTATACGCAGCAGGAAATACCTTTTTTCAAGGGGCAAACCCGGACAATTCTTGGGCAAAATCAACGCCTGGATCCGATAAGGATAGTGGACTATGTTAAAACTGGGGGCTATGCCTCACTTATTAAAGTATTAGAAAATCCTGATCCGGATTGGATCATTAAAGAGGTCCTGGAATCTAAAATCAGGGGACGCGGAGGGGCCGGATTCCCGACCGGTAAAAAGTGGGAATTTGCCCGAAAATCATATGATAAAACAGGGCAGAAATTCATAGTATGCAATGCTGATGAAGGAGATCCCGGCGCTTATATGGACCGCAGCCTGTTAGAAGGCAATCCGCATACAGTATTAGAAGGGATGTTCATAGCAGCAATAGCCATTGGGGCCGGTAATGGTATTATTTATGTTCGCAGCGAGTACCCTCTGGCTATTAAACACTCACTCATTGCTATAAGGCAGGCCCGTGATTTAGGCATTCTGGGCAAGAATATTCTGGGCAGCGGTATTGACTTTGACATCGAAATTTTCCAGGGCGCCGGCGCCTTTGTTTGTGGAGAAGAAACAGCACTGATAAAGTCGATTGAAGGTAAGATGGGCGAGCCTCGCCAGCGTCCACCATATCCAATTTTAAAGGGTATTCAAGGTCATCCAACATGCATAAATAATGTGGAGACGCTTGCAAATATTCCGCAAATAATCAGCAAAGGTGCAGCTGAGTATGCCAAAATTGGTACAATAAATAATACCGGAACAAAGATCTTTTCTCTTGTCGGCAAGATTAAAAACACCGGGCTTGTCGAAGTATCACTTGGAACTCCCATCAGTAAAGTGGTTTATGAAATCGGCGGCGGCCCTGTTGGAAAAGCAAAAATTAAGGCGATTCAGACTGGAGGCCCATCGGGAGGCTGCATACCGGCTTCTATGTTTGATCTACCGCTTGACTACGACATCCTGACAGAAGTGGGATCTATAATGGGCTCCGGCGGTATGATCGTTATGGATGAGAACACCTGCATGGTTGATGTAGCCAAATTCTTCATGAATTTCCTTAAAGATGAATCTTGCGGTAAGTGCTTTACCTGCCGTAAAGGTACCCAGCGGATGTATGAGATTCTTGACAATATAACACGGGGTAAGGGAACACTTGCTGAGCTTGAACTGCTCGAGGAACTGGCGCATGTTGTAAAGGATACCACAATGTGCGGGTTAGGGCAGACAGCAGCTAATCCGGTTCTCAGTACCCTCCGCTATTTCCGCAATGAATATGAAGAACATATTGTTGACAAAAAATGCACGGCTTTTGTGTGCAAGGACCTTGTAGGCGTCCTCTGCCAGGCTGCCTGTCCACTTGATACTGAGCCCTGGCGATATATCGCTCTTATTGAAAAAGGAGAGTATGAAGAAGCATATAAGGTTATCAGGGAGGCAAACCCACTTCCGTCGGTCTGTGCCAGGATTTGTGATCGAAAATGTGAACAAAGATGCAGCCTTATAACCAGTGGGGGTGAACCTATTGCTATCCGGGCCTTGAAAAGGTTCATTGCCGACCGTGTTGACCCATTAATATATAGACCTGAAAGAGTTGTCAGAGACACCGAGGATGTACACGAGGTTGCAGTAATAGGCGCAGGCCCTGCAGGTCTTTCTGCAGCTCATTATCTTTCTCTTTCCGGCTACAGAGTAACTATCTTCGAAGCCGAGAAGGAGCCCGGCGGTATGCTTATAACTTCGATCCCAGCCTATAGAATGCCTAAGAATGTGGTACGCAGGGATATAGAATTACTAATCGATGAAAACATTATTCTAAAATGCCAAACCGTCCTGGGCCGTGACATAACTATAGATAGTCTTTTTACGGATGGCTTTAAAGCGATTTTCCTGGCAATAGGAGCACACGAAAGCCGCAGGCTCGATATCGAAGGGGAGGATGTTGAGGGCATATATCAGTCAATCGAGTTTCTGAAAGCTTTTAATTTGATGGGTGAAGAACTGGCCCGTGGATACGTGGGTATCATCGGTGGAGGCAATTCTGCTGTCGATGCTGCCAGGGTGGCTCTTCGTCAGAAAAAGGTTGAAAAAGTAACCCTCTTCTACCGACGAACTCGTCAAGAGATGCCGGCTTATGAAGAAGAAATTGAAGCAGCTTTGGAGGAGGGGGTGGAACTTGAGCTATTAGTCTCGCCTGTTAAAATATATTCCAAGAATAAATACCTGGTCGCCTTCGAATGCATCAGGAATAAACTGGGAGAAATGGATTCAAGTGGACGACGAAGACCTATCACGGTTCCAGGTACTGAATTCAAGATACTGGTTGCTACCTTGATTGTAGCTATCGGCGAACGCCCTCAGAGTAATTTTCTAAAATCAATGGGAATAGAAATCGATAAATCCGGGAGAGTGAATGTTGATATTGAAACATTTCAAACCCATCATCCCGGAGTTTTTGCCGGCGGGGACCTGGTTACCGGCCCCAATACTGTTGTTGATGCAATAGCGGCAGGCAAGAAGGCGGCATTGATTATAGACCGTTTCATACAGGAGAAAGAACTGGGGGAACCACCTAAAGTAAAACTACCGGAGGTTTTATTAGAGCCTGCTGTAGTTAGTGATGAAGAGCTTGAGCAGGCGAAAAGGACTGTCCCTCCCATTCTTTCAGTTGAGCTGCGGCATAATAACTTTGAAGAAGTGGAGAAGACCCTGTCTGTTGACGAGGCGAAACAAGAAGCTCGAAGATGCTTAAGGTGTGATCTGGAGTTTATACAGCATAAAAATGGGAGTACCATAGAATACGAAACAGTAGGAGAAAAACAGGCATGATCAATCTTACTATAAACGGCCTGGATGTTTCAGTTGAAGAAGGTACAACGGTTCTTGAAGCAGCGCGATTTTTTGGATTCCCTATTCCTACCCTGTGCCACAACGACGGTCTTACACCGCTGGGCGCCTGTCGATTATGTGTAGTAGAGATCGGTGAAGAACCCGGAACAAATCTGGTCTCTTCTTGTACCTATCCAGCCGAGGAAGGGCTTAAGGTACGTACTGCATCAGAACGCGTCATCAGGTCTCGTAAGATGATCCTTGAGCTTCTACTGGCTTCCTGCCCCCAGTCAAAAATTATCCAGGACCTTGCTGCAGCCCACAATGTAAAAACGCAACGTTTCAAGCAGGAGTATGAGGATTGCATTCTCTGTGGGTTGTGTGTACGAATGTGTACTGAGCAGATGATGGCTAAAGCCATCGGCTTTAGCGGAAGAGGAGAGAACCGGCGCATCGGCACGCCCTTTGATATAAAATCAGATGTCTGCAGGTTATGCGGTGCTTGTATGTATATTTGCCCTGCATGCCAACTGAGATGCACTTATACAGAACCGGAAAAAGCAATCTGTGGCGCATGTGCAAATCTGAGCCCACCATGTCTCGAAAAGGAAGGGTTCAATGATATGATGTGCTATATGTCACCATGTGTGGCCTGTGAAATAAAAAAAGATTAATAGTAAAAGGAGAATGCTGTAATGTCATTTTCAAGAATCAACTCTTCAGCCGCAACTCTTACAAAAAACAGAACTGAAGATTCGATAACACCGATATCGGGAATGTGTGTAACCTGTGTTGACGGCTGCATCGGTATGTGCGAAATAGGAAGATCAGCCTACAGGGGCCACGAGGTAATCTATCCACAACCTTTTGGTGTTATAACCACTGCTTCAGAGAAGAAATACCCCGTTGACTATTCACACTTTAGCATCATGGGTACTGTAGTAGGTGCGAATGGTATCGCAGCTGATAGCGATAAAGCTATTTTTCCGGCCGTCAAGCTTGAAGTTGTTTTTGGTCATGATAAAGGTATAAAATTTAGATATCCGTGGCTTATACCCGGTATTGGATCAACCAATATCGCTAAGAACAATTGGGATGGATTGGCCATAGGTTCTGCATTAGCCGGTACAGGTCTGACCATTGGTGAAAATGTTGTGGGAATGGATCCAGACTCTGTAATAAGAAATGGGCAAGTGTGCGATACGGTGGACCTGAAACGAAGGGTAAAACTATACCAGGAATACCAATCAGACGGCTACGGTGCAATTATCGTACAGGCAAACATCGAGGATACCCGTTTGGGTACGCAAGAATATGCTATCGAAAAATTGGGTGTTGAATGTGTTGAACTAAAATGGGGACAGGGTGCCAAGGATATCGGTGGAGAAGTAAAAATACGAGACCTCAAAAAGGCCCAAATGCTTTTAAAACGTGGTTATATAATTTTACCTTCCCCTACAGATGAGAATGTGATTCAAGCATTCGAGCGTGGTGCATTTAAAGAGTTTGAACGACATTCCCGTGTAGGCATGGTTACAGAAGAATCGTTTGCAAAACGAGTAGAAGAACTTCGTAAAGCAGGTGCAAAATATATTTTCCTGAAAACAGGTGCCTACCGTCCGGCTGATCTGGCCCGGGCAGTATTATTTTCGTCAAAATACGAGCTTGATCTTCTAACCGTTGACGGTGCGGGAGGTGGTACAGGAATGAGCCCATGGAGAATGATGAATGAATGGGGAATACCTCCTGTAGAACTTCATTCCCTGCTGTATCAGTATGCAAAAAAACTTGCAGACAAAGGTAAATATATCCCGTCAATAGCAGTTGCCGGAGGATTCACTTTTGAAGATCAGATCTTTAAAGGACTTGCCCTGGGTGCACCTTTTATGAAACTCATAGGTATGGCACGTGCACCGATAGCAGCAGCCATGGTAGGCAAAACAATCGGAAAAACAATCGACGAACAGCAGATTCCGATATATATAGAACGATTTGGCAATTCGAAAGACGAAATTTTCGTAACAGCGAGTTCTTTGCGTAAAAAATTAGGTAATGACCAATTCGAAAAGGTGCCAACCGGAGCCCTTGGTCTCTATACCTATTATGAACGACTTGCCCAGGGTCTGCGTCAAATAATGGCAGGAAGCAGAAAATTTTCTTTGGAGTATATATCGCGTGATGACATAGCAGCCCTAACTAAAAAATCCGCCGAAATTAGCGGCATTAAGTATGTGATGGATATTGATGCCTCTGAAGTTGAAAAGATACTATCATAGTATAGTATAGGAGGGTATGATGATTACGAAAACCAGTAAAACTGCACGTACTTCCATAAAGGTCCCATCCAAACCAGCGGAGAAAACAAACGTCTATAGAAATGTAGTGCGGCAATTCAATAAGGCGGCCGATCTGATGGGACTTGACCCGGATATCAGAAAGATTTTGTCCATGACAAACAATGAGATTATTGTTCATTTTCCTGTGAAAATGGATGAGGGTGGGGTCGAGATGTTCACAGGCTACCGGGTTCAGCACAACAATGTGTTAGGACCCTATAAAGGGGGTTTGCGTTACCATCCAGCAGTGGACATTGATGAGGTTCGAGCACTTGCTACCTGGATGACCTGGAAGGCAGCGATTGTTCATATTCCCTATGGAGGGGCCAAGGGAGGGATTCAAATCGATCCTTCCTCTTACTCCTTTACAGAGATCGAACGTATTACCCGACGCTTTACCTATGCTCTTGGGAATAATATAGGCCCCGAGTACGATATTCCTGCGCCCGATGTGAATACTAATTCCCAGATTATGGCCTGGATCCTGGACACCTACCTGATGACTATGCCAGCGAACGAACGTCAGCGCTGCATACATGTGGTTACCGGAAAACCCCTGGAAGCAGGAGGAAGTGTAGGGCGTGATAAAGCAACAGGACAGGGGATCGTGTTTTCAATCGAGAAATGGGCTGAGGACCATGGTTTTTCATTAGACGGGGCCAGCTATATGGTTCAGGGGTTTGGAAATGTGGGTTCCTGGAGCGCCCGGCTCCTGAAGCCATACGGTTCCAGGCTTATTGCAGTCGAAGATGTTACAGGAGCGATTTTTAACAAGGCGGGGATTGATCCGGATAATCTTGCCTCTTACGCCAAGGAATCTGGCGGGATATCCGGTTATCCGCATGCCGCTTCAATCGATCACCGAACATTTTTAAGTACCAGCGCAGATATTTTCATTCCTGCAGCGTTGGAAAACCAGATTACTGAAGAAACTGCGCCCTTTTTGAATGTTAAACTTGTGGCCGAAGGAGCCAATGGGCCTACGGATCCGGATGGCGATCTCATACTGGAAAAGAAAGGGATCGATATCATTCCCGATGTCCTCTGCAACTCCGGAGGGGTGATTGTAAGCTATTTTGAATGGCTTCAGAACAAACGAAGTGAGTTCTGGGAACTTGATGAGGTGGATTCCAAACTGCGCCACAAGATTATCGGCGCTTATGAACGAGTACATGGAAGAGTCAATGATTATGAAACCGACTGGCGTACAGCCGCCTATATAATCGCTCTGTCAAGACTGGAAAAGGTCTATAAAGAACGCGGAATATTCCCCTGAGAAAAGAATATAGCGAAGTTTCCCACTCTATAG
>JAUWZD010000158.1 GCA_030615505.1 Spirochaetales bacterium
AAGAATTAAGAGTGAGGTTTCGTGAATCATTTGTACCTGTTCCTCAGAAAGAGGCCGGTATTGGCCGCCCGAAAGGCCGCTGCTCTGCATGACCATCTCCTTTTTTTAATGCAGCTATTGGGCATCCAGCAGTAAGTAGACGAAATACAGCTATTCGATGTTAAACATAATAGCTTCTTTTCCTGGCTATTCCTTCGAGTTTGTTTAATCTTATTATAGAAACATCTTTCGTCCTTAAACTTACTTCTGATATAATTGCAGCAACGAGACAACCTGGAGCGCTTATTGTTCCAAGGTAAGATTGTATTTCCACAGGAGCAATAAGAGAAATTTCACTATGGTTTATAAATGGAGATATCGGGCTATCTGTAATAGATATTATTTTAATATCTTTAGTTTTTGATATCTCAAGAAATTCTATAACTTCCTTCGGATAACGTCCCAGCCCGACTGCAATAATTAATGTATTATTCTCCAGTAATTCTAAAGAATCATAAGCGACTGAATCTATATGATCTATATAGCTTACACCATGCTTAATCTTATGCAATCCATAGAATAGATAGTGTACTATTATTGAACTACATCTACTTCCAACAAGTAAAATATTTTTTGCTTCAACAATCATACATACAAATAGATCGAAGTCTTTTTTGTCAATATGCGAAAGCTTACTCAAATTCTGTATTTCATCTTCAATAAGATAATTCAGGTAATCAATTTTACTTTTTTTTCGGTTTGAATTTATCAACTCAAGCCTATCAGCACCTGAAAGTTCAGCATGGACAATATTTTTTAAATTCATAATAAATGAAGGAAATCCGGAATAACCTAGATCCTTACTAAATCTGTTCACAGTCGATTCGCTTACACTACACTTTTCAGCCATCTCTTTAGCAGTCATAAATGCCGCTCTTTGATAATTGTTTAAAACGTAATTTGCTGCTTTGCGTTTAGATAAAGACAAGAGACCAACTTTTTTCTGTATATTATCAAAAAATTCCTTCTTTCTGAACATTTCAACCTTAATATTTGCAATTTTTCTTTCAATTTTATATTATTGCAATTTATCTGTCAAGGTTTTTATTGAGTACACTGTTATTATGTCTTAATTGATACGATAGTCTTTGACCAAAACTTATGTGTCTGGCTGTAAAGATACAAACCAGATTTTGTTGGTATCCTTTTAGATCAGCCAGAATTTCGTTGAGGACTGGAAGGATGAGCTAATTGCTGCAATAATCCAATTATTCTACAAAGTTTACATAGAACTCACACATGTCATCACCAAAGCCTATAGCCTTAACAACTTCCACGCTGACCGGTCCCCGGCAAACTGCAGAAAAAATGCTCTCCATCAGTCCTACCGAACATAAGCAATGAACTGGATTAGGCTTGGCAAGCCCAGCTCTTACAAGGGTACAAGCACATCTATCGATTTTTAGATGAGCCTTGTTGCCTTGTTTTTCCCAAAGGCTGGCTAGATTATGTCTTTGTAACCGCCGTTGATTCGTAGCATCAAGAAGCTCGTCTATAGTTACTGGTTTCTTGCCAAGTATTTCTCTGCAGTCATCAAGGATTTGTCGAGCACACTTCTGTCCAGCGATTTTCATCACTTCTTTAGCCAAAGCCCTGTTGCCGCAATCGATAAGGGCATTTTCCACTGCTTCGATCCAGGTAACATTTCGCTTAATAGCCGCTTCTGAGATTTCCACTTTCTTTATTTTTTCCATTTTTCCATCCGAAAGAAACCGAACTCTTATTTTAGTATATATTAATGTGGTGGCCATGAATATAAACAATGCGCCAACCACAGGAAAAGCAAGATTGTATTGAGCCTTCTCACTATCTTTAGGATGTTGGTACTGAGTTTCGTGGCGGCCTTAAAAGGTTTGGACACAGATATTCGATATCTCGTCGGTAGGTACGCACCTTGACCATGGAAGGAGTCTGGATCCCTTTCATCATGGGAGCAATGGGTCATGATATTCCGCCGCGCACACTGCGTTCCGGATACTCTTTTCTGCCGCCCCTTTAATGGTTGACAATAATATCCTTTAATGCCTTTAACCATAATACAAAGGTAATATACTATTTGCTGATGATATCCAATTAAAAATCCTTAAATATCTGATCTCTCTTATTATATTTTTTTATGATAGGGTGTATTTTTGTGGAAGCGTCTTGAAGGGAGTCAAAATGCAGAAGAACAACAAATTAAGCTCATGGGTAGTGACTGTGGATATGGGCCTCGGTCATCAGCGCGCCACCTACCCTTTAACCCACCTGGCCGAAGATGGACTCATAACCGTAGGCGGTGATTCCACCAGTGACCCGGAAGAAAAAAAACTATGGGACAGGATGCGGCATACTTATGAATTCCTATCCAGGATACGAACCATCCCAATCATTGGTAAACCACTCTTTAGTGTTCTGGATGCCATCCAGAACATACCACCTTTCTACCCGATCAGCGATATGTCCAAGCCCTCTTTCCAGGTAAAGCTTGTGGGCTCCTTTGTGGATAAGGGCCTTTGCGGGGACATGCTCGAGAAGATTAAGGAAAAACCGCTGCCCCTGATAACCTCCTACCCCGTACCTGCCATCGCTGCTGATAAGAATGGGTATAGAAAGATCTACTGCATTGTCTGCGATGCAGAGATCAGCAGGGCCTGGGTGGCTGAGAATCCTCTAAACAGCCGCATACATTACCTGGCTCCCTGCGGCCGGGCCGTGATGCGCTTAAGGAGCTACGGGGTGCCGGATGAGCGCATATTCTTAACGGGCTTTCCCTTTTCACGTGAAATCCTGGGCGGAAAGGGTCTTGAGATCCTTAAAGCGGATACCGGTCAGAGACTCCACTACCTGGACCCAAATAACCGCTTTTGGTCCCTTCACAAACGCAATGTCATTCATTTCCTGGGCAGGGGCAACTGCCGCTTCAAAAATGATAGAATCTTTACCATCACCTATGCCGTAGGCGGGGCCGGCGCACAGAGAGAGATCGGCTGCCAGATCGCCGAAAGTCTTAAGGATAAGATAAAGGAAGGCAGGGTCCGGCTTAATCTGGTGGCAGGTGTCCGCGAGGATGTAAATGCACACTTTGAAAAGGTTAAGTCCGAGCTGCTCCCCGATTCAGAAAATATACGGATTATATACAGCCCTGTAAAAGAAGAGTATTTTAAGGTCTTCTCTCAATTGATGCAGGAAACGGATGTGCTGTGGACCAAGCCGAGCGAGCTCTCTTTCTACTGCGGCCTGGGTATCCCCATTGTTATGTCTCCGCCCATTGGCTCTCAGGAATTATTTAACCGGAAGTGGCTTTTAGAGATACAGGCGGGAATTCCCCAGGAAGACCCCGAATATGCAGACCAGTGGCTCTTTGACCTGCTCAATGAGGGTCGATTGGCTGAATCGGCCTGGGACGGCTTCCTCAAGGCCAGGAAATACGGCACATATAAGATCGAAGAGATCCTGGAAACAGGCACCATGGCCCGGGAAAGCTCGCCTCTGAAGCGATAGGGATCCATTCACTCAAAGTCCAGTTTATCCTTCATCTCAGACAGATCGATCTCCTGTTGCCCTTTCTTATCAAGCTTTAAAACTGTGTTTTTTAATTCCTGCCGATCGATTTTCTCCTGAACCCATTTCCTCCAGGCTTCACGTTGAGCAGAGGCAATCTCATTAATGTCTTTATTCTGCGTAAAATCTGTTAATGCCCCATTCTCAATCCATACACAGAAATAACACTTTTTCTCTCCGCCCTCTGAAACCACAAAGTAATATTGAAAATGATTGCTCCCGGGCTTCAGCCCCTCTTTAATTTCATATTCTTTGTAAGACCAGCTCTTTTCCTCGTGCATCTCTACCCCCTTCTGCTATTTCGGTAAGAACAACATGCTTAATAATCAGGCTATGATCATTTTTTTCCGGGTTTGATGGATTTTCTATCTCAATATCAATAAATGTAAATCCCACATAATTTATTATATTGCGAATATGATGGTATTACAACCTATTCTTGCGTCTTGCCGGTCTTGTTGGTCTTGCTGGTCTTGCTATTCTTACTGGTAAAATTCGATTCTTGAGGCTATACTTGTCAGGGCGTGAATGCAAGGGCAGTATACCGTCACCTACTGTTTTTTACAAAGCATAACCTTTCAAGGATCCTATTGTTCCTTGACTTTAATCATAATAACCTACCAACAGACTGCTTTCTGCGGTATATATAATTTCCATCTCCTGCATCAGTAAATCCCATTTTGACCCAGAATCCAATGGCATTGTGCCGCACCCGATCTGCGATTATTGTGTTAAAGTGTTCTTTGAACATCTTAATTGTCTTTTTACCGTAGCCGTGTCTTTCAAATTCTGGGAATATATTTATTGAATTAATCGTCAGGGTTTTACCGTTAATCAGACCTCGCACCTTACCAACCCGGTCCGCACCACAGTCAATATTCAACCAGTCATAATCAGAGCTATTTTTGTCACCTGGTATCAATGTAAATGTGAGTTCTTCTGACATATTCCTTCCTTAAATCATGATTTTAATTATTCGAATTCATAGCAAAATGACAATACGTTTTTTCCAAGATCAGGCAGATAATATCCGCCTTCCAAAACGGCAAAACGTCTTGAATGTCCCATCCTCTTAGTAAAAAATTTCATAATCCCGCCGATAACATAAAAATCAAAAGTAGTCAATTTCTTCCCCGAATCTTTCTTATATGAGTCAAATCCGGTAGATACCCCAACGATATCCACATATAATATAGTTTAAGATAATTTTCTATTAGCTTCAGGTAATCTTTATTGTTCTCAGTCACAGGATTCAGGATTTTAGCTTCCTTCCACTCTGATAGAGCGTCAACTGTCCCGTCTCCTGTGTGTGCATCAAAATCCAGCACAAACGCGCTATTAATAAATCCTTGCTCTTTCAATTTAATAAGTGCAATTGCTAAGTTCGAAAATACACAAAATCCCCAACTGATATTTTTTGATGCATGATGACCCGGCGGTCTGATACAGGCGAATGCAGGTTCTTGTTGGAAGGCAATCTCTGATGTTAATATGGCGCCACCAGCTGCCACTGAAGCCATTTCAAATAATTTTTCATTCAGCAGACATCGAAGTCCGAACAAAGATTGAATCGATTGGGCTTTGATGTTAGTGCCAGACTGGTTGGGGAAATTCTGTCAGACTTCGGTCTATCCAAAAAAAACTTCGCTGACAGCAGTAAAATTGCCGCCACGGTTACTCACGCCGGAAGAAACCTCAGTCTTTGATGGTGATGAGCAAACCCAAAACACCTGTTGTCACCCGGCACGACATCGAATACGATGTGACGGCTCTCTTAAAATGGAGCTTTACTCCCACCAGTGCGGGAGGATTCTTCTTTATCGTGTCTGATATTAATTATCCTCTTTTTACACTCAAATTTCTATCATCATAAGGTTTCAGATCGGCTATTTTTAGAACTGTCCATGTCCTTTCAACATTTTCTTTACAATCTTTTCCGAATTATCTAATAATATTTCGAAGTTAGCATCCCTGGCCATTTTTTTTGAGTTAGTCATTTTTCATCCTCCATAAATAATTCTATAAGAAATCTATTTTATATAAAGATGCATAGCATCACCCTGAAAATCCTTAGGCATCAGATAATTTTCTAAATACATTTCTGCAATTGATTCTATTTCATCAGTTCTTTGTAAAATATCTATTGTTTCAGCCTTTCGAGTTGCCTGTTCTTTATTAGGGTGATTTCCAGATTGTAATTCTGCAAGCATTTCTATTGAAGTATAAACATTTATTAGTTTCTTAGTGCTGCGGTCCCGCCAAGTGTCACAACTGATGTACGGCTCAACACA
>JAUWZD010000148.1 GCA_030615505.1 Spirochaetales bacterium
AAGTATTGAAACAGATTCTTAAGGGCTCGACCCCTGTGCCCCTTCCAGCCGATACCCTTGAGAGAAAAGGCTATATTGTTGAGACTAAAGAGGGTTATAAGCCTTTCAGCAGTGAGTTCGAGTTTTTTCTAAAAAAGATGCAGGTTTAAAAAATGCTTCCCCACAGGCAGAGGATTCTCTTAAAAGAATCAGAAAAGCTTCTGATAGATCATTCCAGAATTCTGGTAGAAAGGCTGCTCGGCGCTGAACATGTAGCACATAGCATATGAGTAACGAGGCCGTGTATAAAATTTTCTCCTAATCTTCGTTTAGCACCGCTTCAATCCTTTCAAGCGCCCAGTCGATCTCTTCCCTTTTAATCAACAGCGGGGGCGAAAAACGGATAATGTTGTCGTGAGTTTCCTTGCAGAGCAATCCTCTGTCCTTTAACCTCTCGCAGTACTGCCTGGCACCCCCAATCTCAGAAAAGAACTCAACGCCGATCATAAGGCCCTTTCCGCGAACTTCCTTGATCTTAGGACTCTTTATCCCTTTCAACTCATTTAAGAAATAAGCTCCCATGCTTGCGGCATTTTCGATCATTTTTTCCTCAATCAAGACCTTGATGGCTGTCCGGGCTACAGCACAGGCTAAGGGGTTGCCGCCGAAGGTGCTGCCATGTTCTCCGGGACGCAGGACACCAAGAACTTCGCTGTTGGACAGAACAGCCGAGACGGGATAGAAACCCCCGGAAAGTGCCTTGCCGATCAGCGTCAGGTCGGCCTCAATGCCGTCATGCTCCTCGGCTAAAAGCTTGCCTGTCCGGCCCAACCCGGTCTGGATTTCGTCCAGGATCAAAACGATGTTTCTCTTCTCGCAGATCGTCCTGACTTCCTTAAGATATCCTGCAAGCGGGATGATTACCCCGGCTTCACACTGTATAGGCTCAACCAGGAATCCCACCGTGTTTGGTGTTATCGCACCTTCCAGTGCTTTAGGGCTTCCAAAAGGAATAATCTTGAAACCCTGTGTGAAAGGACCAAATCCTTCCCGGGAGCTCTTGTCCGTGCTGAATCCAACAATTGTAATCGTCCGGCCGTGGAAATTGTTCTTGCACACAATGATTTCCGCTCTATCTTTCTGAATCCCTTTTACCTGGTATCCCCACTTACGAACAGCCTTTATGACCGTCTCCACCGCCTCTGCACCGCTGTTCATGGGAAGAACTTTATGGGAGTCAGTTAATTCGCACAGCTCGCGATAAAAAAGGCCCAGTTGATCATTGCGAAAAGCCCTGGAGGTCAGGGTAAGTTTTTGAGCCTGTTCCGTCATAGTGCGCAGGATTTTGGGATGGCAGTGTCCCTGGTTGACCGCTGAATAAGAGGATAGGCAGTCAAGGTATTTTTTACCATTAACGTCCCACACCCATACGCCTTCACCGCGGTTTAACACTACATCCAGCGGCTTATAATTGTGTGCGCCAAATTTATCCTCTAATTCGATGTATTGCTGTTGGTTCATTATATTTGTCAACCAGAAGCCTCAATTTCACTGCAGAAGGCCTCAACTGCTCTGCGCATTCCCTCACGCCAATCTACACAGGGCCGGTAACCCAGGAGATCCTGCGCCTTAGCTATGCTGAAATGATAATCATAAGCCAGTTGAGACACCCGGTAAGGGGTTAACGGCGGATCGGATTTAATATGAAAGAGCTTATAAAGCCCGCTTAAGGAGCAGGCAAAAAAACGGGCTACGGGAACGGGCAGATTTACCCGGGGAGGGTTGACGTTCAGCAGGTAAGAAGTGTAGTTTAAGATTTCCTTCCAGGTAACCTCCTCGGCTCCTGTAATATTAAAGACCTCACCCCCACTATCCTCTTTCTCCAGGCAGAGAATGATAGCCTCAATTAGATCTTCAACATAAACGGGACAGGTCAGGGTCTTACCTCCTCCCAGGGTGCCCATAATACCCCGTTTCTGCGCATCGAAAATACGGTAAAAGGTGGTGGTGTCACCGGGCCCATAGACATTTCCGGGCCTGATGACCGCAGTTCTTAAAGTTTTGGAATTCATGGCAATAACATGCTCTTCTGCCATTTTTTTTGTAATTTGATATGGGTTAATATGCCTGTAATAAGGGCCTTCCTCATTTGAAAAAAAATGCCTGCCAAAGCCGTGAACAGCGATAGAGCTTAAATACACAAAAACCCGGCAGCCGTTCTCTTCCGCTTCCTTTATAAGCTGAACTGTAAGTTTATAATTGAATCTTTTAAAGAGATTATATGAGCCCCAATCACCGGTCAGCCCAGCCGCATGAATAACTGCATCAATATCCCGGACTGCCGCATGGATATGCTCAATACGGGTTAAGTCCCTTTGCTCAACTTCCGCACCCAAAGTTAAAGTTCTCTTCAAGTGTTCAGGCATGATTTCCCGCCGGTAAAGAGCACGAATAGTATACCCCCGTTCAGTAAGCACCCGGGCCAGCCGGCCGCCTATAAAGCCTGAAGCTCCTGTTACAAGAATTCTCTTAAAGTGTTTCGCACTCATCAGGGCATTATATCCAGATGCCTTAAGATTATAAACAGGTCTAAAGTGATTCCGGCTATACTGTGCAAAAAAAGCCCCGGCAGAATGGAACCGGTTTTCAGAACCATGTACCCTAAGATCACGCTGAAAGGTATTGTCAGCAGGGTTTCTATTAGGGGATGCCCGAAATGAAGCAGGGCGGAAGGAATGGCCTGGAAAGAAGCAATGATAAGCAGGGATATCCCGTACTGACCTGAATCGAACAAACGAATAAAGGGCAGAATAAGAAAGCCCCTGAAAAACAGTTCCCAGGGAAGGTAATACAAAATAAAATATAGAAGCAGATGCATAAAAAAGTAAATAAAGCCTCTCTCGTTAATTATACGAATCAGGGTATGGGAGTAGGGATAGTATGCGAAAACTTTCGGATTATAGGCTCCGATCAGGCCCACAATCACCATAAAGAGGAGGATGATAATGATGATCCCTGTTGAACAGAATGGTTTAAACCGCACGAACCCCAGGCTTTTGATATTTTCTCCCGACAGGAGAGCGGTAAGGAGCGGCACAATGCCAAGCAGGGTAAAAGAGAGCAGGAAACGAAAGGAGTATATGGGCAGATCACCGGGAAGCGCATGCAGCAGAGGAATGCGGCAAATCAGGTCTTCATTTAAAAGTGGAGGGGTTAGATAAGTGAAAATAACCATTACAAAACCTGCAATGAACAGATAGACTAAGACTTTGGAGGGTTTTAATACTTTAAGAAATTTGCTCCTGGATTTCATCCTGCAGATTCGGCTCGCTAAAACTCCTTCTCATACATCCTGTAGGTTTTATAGCGCCTGGACCCCCACCTCTCCATGATGTTGAGCATGGGAAGGTTATCCTCTAGAATCCACGAAATCTCTGCGTCGGTCAAACCATGCTTAACGCCCTGAACATATGTCTCATGGCAGAATACCGCCTCAATTCCCATCATCCGGTATTTTTTACGCACCCCCATAATGGCAACCCTCATGCGAGTGAGCTTGCGAGCATACCAGAGGAGCTTTAAGAGCCCGAAGGGTAGCAGGCGCCCATTGATGCGCTTTAGAGCCTGATTTACATCCGGTAATGTAAGACAGAAGGCTGCAATCTCATGATCCATAAAAGCCAAAAGTATAAGCTCCGGGTTGACAATGGTCTTAATCTCTTTTCCCAGATGCTCGAATTCCTCATCCGTCCAGGGCACAAAGCCCCAGTTGCGCTCCCAGGCCTCATTCCAAACGGTTTTAATCAATTCTACCTCACGATCAAATTCCTTAATCTCAGCCGGGCGCACAGTGATGTTGTGCTTCTTTTTTATAATTGCAGTGACGCGCTTTATCTTATCCGAAATTGGTATGCTCTCGTCCATGTGATACGCATATAAATCCTTCGCTTTCTTCAAACCGTACTGTTCAAACAACTTTTCATAGTATGGCGGATTATAGGGCATCATCACCATGGGAGGTTGATCAAAAGCATCAATAAGAAGGCCTAAGATGTGATTTGTGGAGGGATTGGCAGGACCGAACATACGCTCCATCTTCTGCTCACGGATCCATTCCTCGGCAGCTTCAAAAAGGACATTCGAAACGGCCTTATCGTCAATGGATTCGAAAAAGCCGAAAATGCCCGCCCTGTCATTCTGGAAATCATTGTAATTGTGATCGATAACCGCGGATATTCTTCCAACAGCCTTATTTTCCTTAAACGCTAAAAAGCTCCGGATTATGCTGTGCTTGAAAAACGGATTCTTCTTAGTATTGAACAGGTTTTTCTGATCCATGATCAGGGGCGGCACCCAGTTTGGATTCCCCCTGTATATCTTCCACGGGAAGAGGATAAAGGTGCGAAAATCCCTGCCTGATTCTACAGCTTTTACAACAACATCTTTAGACATAACTTACTCCTTCAGGCTTATATCTTTTCAGCCCAGAGGCTGATAAGATGCACTGCGGTTTGAGAGGCCCGAATCATGGCCTTAAGAGACACCCACTCCTCTCGGCTGTGAAAATTATGGCCTCCGGTAAAGACATTAGGAGTGGGGATTCCCAACTCACTTAATCTGGCCCCATCCGTGCCCCCCCTGATAATCCTGTATTCAGGCTCCATACCTGTTTCTCTTATGGCCTCTTCCAGGAGATTAAGCACCTCAGGAGCATGCTCCAGATAGCGCTTCATGTTAGCATACTGTTTTTGCTCCTTAACCTCAACTTTTCCCCCGGGGTAGGCGGCTTCTACGGCAATTCCGAATACCTTTAAAGCATCAATCCTGCGCCTTACTTCAGATTCTTCAAAATCACGCAGGATCAGCTCTAAAGAGGCCTGCTTCTTTCTTCCTGAGATCTCAACCGGCGAATAGAACCCGTACCTCCCGTCCGTAGCCTGCGGGCTTTCTGATTCAGGCAGCATGGAAAGAAATCTGCCCGCCATTTCTATGGCATTTATCAACTTGCCACGCCCTACCCCGGGATGAATACTCCTCCCTTTAAATGATACAATCGCTTTGAAGCCCTCAAAACATTCCGCCTCAATTGTGCCTTCCTCACCGCCGTCAAGGGTGTAACAGTATTTTGCCGTGATCCTTTCTTTCGGAAATCTCTCCATGCTTAATCCCAGCTCCTCATCCGGAGTAAAGATTATGCTTATCCTGCCGTGGGGGATCTCCGGATGCTCATTAACATATTCTAATGCGGTCATGATTTCTGCCAACCCCGCCTTATCATCCGCACCCAGGAGAGTAGATCCATCAGAGCTTATTATTGTGCTCCCGCGGCAGCGCAGGAGTTCGGGAAACTCAGCCGGATCCAGGACCACACCTTGTTTAAGGGAGATCGTATTACCGGAGTAATGCCTGTGGATTATCGGCTTTACATCCTTTCCAAGGACGGCATCGCTGGTATCAAGGTGAGCCGTAAAAGCGATCTCAGGCGGCTGGCTGCTCCCCTCCGGCAGATTGGAAGGAAGAGCGGCAAACACAAAACCCTTTTCATCAAGCTCGCTTTCGGTAATACCGAGACCCCTCATCTCATTAACGAGGATCCGGGCCAGTTCAAGCTGACCATCCGTTGTAGGCGCCCTGGTGGAATGCTTATCAGAGGTCGTATCGATTGCTGCATAGAGCAGAAAGCGCTCAAGCAGTTTCTCCTCGAACCATCCGCTGTTGATATCCATATCCCATTTCATGGTAACAGAATAGATTAATACCAATAGGCTAGTCAAATGTTTATTGACAGAATAATCAGCTTAAGTGTAGGATTCCTCCTATGAAAATAGAAGGTCAGATTATGGAGCAGGAGGGCTTATTGGAGGTTGCCCGGAAGATGTGTATAGCAGCCCGCACTGCGCCTAAGGGCAAGGGCTTAGACAACCTGGTAAGCCTGGTTTTAACCGGAGACGAGAAGGAAGAGCTTGCTGCAGAGATGCAGAGAATGGGAGAAGAGAAGGATGTGCCGTCCTTTGTCAGGGATGCTGCTAATATGCGCACCGCTCAGGCGGTGGTGCTCCTGGGTACCCGCATCAATCGGCTGGGACTACCAAGCTGCGGCTTCTGCGGTTTTAAGGATTGTGAGGAAAACCGTAAGAATAACGGAGTATGCGTATTTAATACAGGGGACCTGGGCATAGCTGTCGGCTCGGCAGTCGGAGTGGCTGCTGATAATAGGGTAGACAACCGTATATTCTTCAGCGCCGGCCGTGCTGCGGTGAATCTTAAACTTCTGGGACAGGATATTAAGATCGCTTACGGCATTCCCTTAAGTGTAAGCGGGAAAAACCCTTTTTTCGATCGGAAATAGGCATTTACTGAAACTGGAGCCGCTTTAAGTTTTTTTGGATTTGAGAAAATAATAGACTGTGGCGGAAATAAACAGTACATAAGCCGGGAGCTTATCAATATCCGGAAATTCAGCCAGGACGAAGACTGCAGATATGCTTGCAAATATTGGCTCAAGCAGGACAAAGAAAGATACTGTGAGCGGAGAAAAATAGCGCACCGCATAATTATTTGAGCTGTGTCCGATCAAAGTAGGAAAAAGGACCAAGGCGATTAAAGCCAGGAGTGAGCCATAGTCTGTAAAGCTAATACGCTGCATATCCCCTGAAATCAGTGAAAAGGGCAGTGTTAACAGGCCGCCCCACAGATAAATGATATGAATATAGGCTATATGCGGAACCCCCTTTGATACCTTCTGGGATACAATCAGATAAATCACGAACAGGATCATGGCTATAAAGCAGTAGATATCCCCAACCTGGCCCAATTGTCCCTTACCTGTTCTATACAGCCAGTAAGCCCCTGCAGTAACAATTCCAAGGGAAACGGCCGTATGTACAGACAGCCTCTTCCTGCTGATGATCCATTCAAAGAGTGCGAAAAAAACCGGACTTATGGAGATAATAAAGGTGCCGCTGGCTACATATGTCATTTTAATGCCCATAACCCAGACCTGAAAATGCAGACCCAGTACAATTCCCGGGATAATCAGAAGCAGAAATCCTCTTAATCCCCTATCGCGAAAAATCTTTACAACCGAGGGAAGACAAAGGGGAGTAAGTACCAATCCTGCTAAAAGAAGCCTGAAAGAGGCAATAATGCTTGCCGGGAAGAGGCATAGCTTGATCAAAACTGACGAAAATCCAAAACTGATGGTTCCGACTAAAAGAAATAGCAGAGCAATTTTTTTCTGAGACTGAACATCCTTCATTTTATCCTTTATACATGTACAAAGGCACTTTGAAAAGGAGACGCCTGCTTGTTGACAATCCTTACAATTTTGGCACAATAGGCACAAGGATATTACAGCCAGGCTATAAGGAGCAGCAGATGAAGGTATATTACGAACAGGAAATAGATCAGAAGTGGATCCGCTTGAAAAAAGTTGCAGTAATCGGATACGGCAGCCAGGGCTTTGCCCATTCAAACAACCTGAGGGATTCCGGGGTTGAAGTGGCTGTAGGATTGCGAAAGGACTCAAAATCTGTCCGGAAAGCGGAAGAAGCAGAGCTTACAGTTATGGAAACCGCAAAGGCCGCAGAATGGGCAGACGTGATTATGATGCTGGTCCCGGATCACCTGCAGGCTGAAATCTTTAAGAAAGATATCGCTCCTGGTCTGAGAGCAGGAAAAACACTTATGTTCGCTCATGGATTTAACATACATTTCAAGCAGGTTATACCTCCTGAGAATATCGATGTGTCCATGGTAGCGCCCAAGGGTCCGGGACACACTGTACGCCGTCAATATGAACTGGGCTATGGAGTTCCCTGTCTTATAGCAATAGCCGGTGATTCAAGCGGAAAAGCCCGCCAAACGGCCTTAGCCTACGCTGCCGCCATCGGCGGTGCTAAGGCGGGTGTTATTGAAACCAGCTTTAAGGAGGAAACAGAAACGGATCTCTTTGGTGAACAGGCCGTGCTCTGCGGCGGTATTACCCACCTGATGCAGACAGGATTCGAAATCCTTGTAGAAGCAGGATATGCGCCGGAAATGGCCTATTTTGAGTGCATCCACGAGATGAAGCTCATAGTGGATCTAATATATGAGGGGGGTATGTCACTGATGCGCTATTCCGTTTCAGATACTGCTGAATACGGGGACTACGTTTCAGGGCCACGGGTAATCGGATCTCAGGTAAAGGATGAAATGAAACAGCTCCTTAAAGAGATCCAGGACGGAAGCTTTGCCAGGAAGTGGATTGAAGAGAATAAAAAGGGTCGAGAGAGGTTTTTGGAGATGAGAAAGAAGATGGCTGATCATCAGCTTGAGAAGGTGGGAGAAAAACTGCGGGCTTTAATGCCCTGGATAGCAAAAAACCGTTTAGTGGACAGGAAAAAGAGTTAAATTCATCTTATTATTATCTTATTTAATGTCTTGCTTAACTCTTTGATTTTATATGGCTTTGCAACAACACCGCTGAAACCATATTTTTTGTATTCAGCCATTATGGGATCATTTGAATAGCCGCTGGAAACAATTGCTTTAACTTCAGGGTCT
>JAUWZD010000034.1 GCA_030615505.1 Spirochaetales bacterium
TGCCCTGGGCAAGGTTTCAAGGATGTATTCAAAGTGGGGTTCCGCTTCCTCCCGAAAGATCTTGATGATATCTTTTGGGATTTTCTGGCCCCTGTAATCTTCAGCATCCAGCTCTTCAATTTCAAGAAACTCAAACCAGGAGGAACAGGCGATCTGCAGGAAAAGGGGATATCTCCCGCCCATATTGATGATTTTATCCGCCACCGGTTCAAGGGGAATCCCGCAGGCCCCTGACGGTGCCGTGATCAGAGCCAGTGCTTCTTTTTCCTGAAAAGATCCCAGGTGCTGTAAAGTAAAGATATTAAAGAAGGGGGAGTCGGCTATCTCATGGCTCACGCACATATCTTTAAGATTCTTTCCTGATGCGGTTACAAAGGCGATCGAGTAATTGTTGGCCAGGGATCTGAACGTTGAGTAAAATTCAGGCCCGAATTTTTCATTTTTAGTTATACATTCAAACTCATCAAATAGAAGAATGAGCTTGAATCCCTCCCCTGTTAAATAGTCACATAAGTAGCGCATACCCTCGTAATCCCGGGTTAAGGACAGATCAATTATTTCTCCGGACTGCTTTTTCAGTTCAGTGAATATGATTTCAAAAAACTGCTCGATATCGATGGACCTGAGCTGTTGAAAATCAATAAATAAGAAGAGGTATTGTTCTGCGTCTTCAAGTGTGCTTAAGCGGGTTTTTGCACAGGCAAGGAAATTGAGCAAAGAGGATTTCCCGATCCTTCTCTCTCCAACTATGGAAATTGATTGAGGTCGCTCAGATGCGATTCTTTTTAATATTCTTTTCACCACCCCGGTCCTGCCGAAAAACAGATCAGGATGGGGAACCATGACCCTGTTAAGGTAGGGATTCCCCTTTTTTGATAGCTGCTTTATTTTTGATACGGCTTTCTCTAAATTGAGTTTCCCTTTGATTTTAGCTATTTGTGGCTTATGTTTCTCAATATGCGGAACGGACACCTTATTTTCTGCGGCTTTAAAAGATATGCGCTTATTCCAGGACTTAAGAATTGCATCTTCATTGCGCGAGTCCCAGTTGACCAGAAAAAAATTAATCTTTTTCATTTTTCCCTTAACGTAATCAAGACCTAAAGACACTAATGGAAAACTAGATTCTTTAATTTTTTCCTTAAGCTCTCCCGAAATAAGAATTTCCTCCCCCTGGGCCCTGGACTCTACCCGGGCTGCGGTATTGACCATATCCCCAAACAGATCCTTATCGTCCATAACCGCTTTCCCATAGTGAATTCCCATTCTCACCCTGATCTTCTCTTTATCCTCTCTTTCGTGGTTGAAGCTTTTGAGAGCCTCCTGCATGAGCACGGCGCACTCCACACTGGAATGCGGATTCTCAAACCTGGCCATGATTGAATCTCCGATGGTCTTTATAATCTTTCCCCCCCTGGATTCGATAATGGGAAAGAGCAAATCGTTGTGGGTCTGGATCATCTGTCTACCGGCTATATCCCCCATTTTTTCAAAATACTCTGTGGATCCGACAATGTCTGTAAAGAGAAGGGTAACCGGTTTGGAATAATGGATATCAATCTCTCTATCTATCTCTTCAAGCAGTTCTTTCCTTTTGCGTAATAGCTCTTCAATATTGGCCATCTACTCACACTTTTCCTGAAAGCATTTTGGGAGAGAGCTGTTTTTTGAGGAAGGTTGAAAATGAAGGCGAAAAGCAGGTGATCTTCTCGTCTTCTTCATTAAGGAATCCCTGTTTTAATAGAGGATGGAGATAGTACGCCTCCTGAGGCGCAGGCTGTTTATCACGGGCGATGCTTTTCAATGGTTTGAATGCCTCCTCCGGCAAAATGGAAAGGATTTTCTCAAAGTATGGGGAAATTTCAGGCAGGAGTGTCTTTTCGAAATTAAGATTCTTAAAGTCAGGTTCTCCCAGGCATTTAAGCTTTTTTCCAATCACTTTTAACAGGTAGGGTGAAGTTCCGCACCACTCCGTCACTTTCTTAAGACTTTCCTCTTCTCCGCTGATAATTGAAGCTAGTAGATGGATTCCTTCATCCAGGGAGAGAGGCCCTAAGGTGAGGTTGGTGAATATATTGAAGAATGGGGATTCCTCTATATCTTTAACAACACAGAGTTTCTGCAGTTCTAAAAATGAGGTTGTAATATAGGCGAGGTTGTAGTTATTGGCAAGTGAGCGGAGAAAGGAGAAGAATTCCAGTGGAAAGTTAGAGTTGCCTGTAATAAGGTGAAAATCATCAAACAGAAACACCAAACGCTGTCCCCTGGCATGAATCTCCTCTACTGTTTTTCGCAAGATACTATAATTATTTTCATCTCCCTCATGAACAGAATTAAGTGCTCTGTTAATTCCCATTATGAAGGCTTCTGAGTCTAAAGAGATTTCGTCTGTGGAACTCACCTTATAGAAAATATATTTTGAGTCTTCAAGGTACTGTTCTTTCACCTGCCTGTGGCATATATAGTTCAATAGAGAGGTTTTGCCCGTTTTTCTTCCCCCTATAACGGCTATGGATTGAGGTCTCTCCGTACCGATTCTTGAGAATATTCTCCTGACAATGCTCTTCTGCCCGAAGAAGTCGGCGGGATTTTCAACAGGTTTTTCAGGAGCGATCATTTTTCCCCCTAAAAAGTGTAAAAAAAGTATATAGTTGTATTGGCAAAGGCAATTCTTAAGAAAGATTCTTTAAAGAGGCTTATACTTTTATAGTCCGGAAGATCCCCCGCATCGCTTAATCCCAGGATCAGATCCACTCTTAAAAGCTCCGATCTTGCTCCGAAGCCAAATCCCGAGCGGTAAATTATTTCAGCCTGACCGCCCAATGAGAGTGAGTGGGTATATGTAGAAAGGTTATCCAGGGCAAAAACATAATAGGTTGATACGGCTGTGGAGATCTTATCCACCCTTAAAGAGGGATACCATATTAGTCCTACCTGTCCCCTTATGGATTCCCAAATAGGAAGGGTTAAAGGAAAGCGAAGGTCAAAGCCTAAGCTCCATGTCTCTGAGAGATTATAACTGAAGAAGAAACCCGGCTGCAGGAGGGAGGGATTATTCAGTATAGTAGGGTCGATCACCAAAGCACCCAGGATGCCCAGGCTGATTCTCCTTGAGACCCTTGAGAACCGGGAAAGGTATTCATCTTTAACTTTAGAAAAGGTTATCAAGACAAAGGGCGGGATCTCTGCGGGGTCGCCGATTTCATGATATGGATCCTGTTCAAGGGATTTGAGAAGCAGTTTGCGGATTTCTTCTTTGTAATCCTCGCCTTCGTCTCTGTAGGCATAGGAAATTAGGGCTTTCAGGCTGTATATGCGGGCCATGATCTTACTGGGGAAATAAGCCGCTTTGGATTCGCCATCCCTGATATAGGAATCTAAAAATTTCCTGCATTCTTCGTATTGCCCTGATGAATACAGATTCAGGGCGATCTCCAATTTAATTCTTGCCTCTTCTGTTTTGTTTTTGGGAGTAACCTGTGAGTACACTGAAATGGGCAGTAATAGAAGGAGAAATAAAAACGCCGGTATACTCTGCCTCATTTTAAGACCTCTACAATTTTTATACTCTGTCCTTCAGTGAGTTCTATTTCGATTTCCTTTCTTACACCCAGACTCTCATTGATGATGGTCAGGGTATGTTTTCCGCACCTAACACTTACGGGTTTAACATAGGGGGTTTCGATCAATGGACTGCCGTCTAAAAGTATTATAGCCGTGGGTCTGACATCAAAGAGCAGCTCTCCGAATGACTCGGCAAGGATAACCTCCCTTTTTAATGTTTTATTCTTCTCGATTACCAGGTCTATGGTTTCATCTTTAAATCCTACCCGGATGAGTGTGATGCGGTGGTTACCGTCTTTGATATTCTCGAAAAGGCTGGGAGTTTGAAGTCCGGTATCCTTCCCGTCAAGGATGATGGAAGCTGATGTGGGAATGCTTGATATAAAAAGTGACCCTGTATTTTTTTCTATTTTCTGAACAGAAGTATCCCTCGATTTATCGCCGGCCCTGGCAAGAAGAGTAAAGTTTACCTGAATGATCTGGCCGTTCCTGTTTATGTCTGCCGCCACCTGGATTTTCTCGTCACTGGCCGGGTTATAAAAGCTGAAGTTGTGATCTCCCTTCTTCAAACCCGGAAGAATAATCATTTTTTCATCATCCTGGCCCTCACTGGTGAGATTAAGGGAGTCATCAACAGCAACTCTGAATGGGCCGAGGTTGCTCATCAAAGTAATATTATTGAACTCTTCCGGGACGGCCTGAACTGTGGCAGGGCTTAAAGAATCCTTAAGTTCTTTTGGTGAAAGAAGTGAAGGACCCCATGGAGTGAAGAGCCAGGCGGCAATAGCGGCAAATACTAAGACAGCGCTTAATCCAATCACCAAAGCCGGATTAAGTCTTTTCCTGAACTCAAGTTTTATCTCTTTGGCCACTTTCCAGATCGAGTGCTCTCTTTTAATCCATCTGCGCAGAAGATCCATTCTGAATCTATATTTATGATCAGTTTTTTCTAAAAATTCCTGGTGATATGCCTCCTCAAGGAGTATATGGATTTGCTCTTTCTTAAAGGGAAGAAGGATCTTGTTTTTCTTAAAAAAGCTGTGGATTCCGGATGCCTCAGCCCAATCCTCCGGATCTGATAGGAGGCCTCCTAGCGAGGAGAGGATTAATTTGTTTCCCCCTGAGAGACTGTTCCAGGAGTAGATCATCTGGGGCAGGGGATTGTCTATAATATCCTTAACTATGGATTCAAGATCCTTCTCTACCGGGTCGTTTCTTCTTTCTTCGATCAGGTGATCCACGATGTTCTGGCAGATAACCTGGGTGTAGAAGGGCTGGCCCGCGGTCAGTCTGTAAATTGATTTCTTTATCTCTTCGGGATATTTGACACATTTTTTGAGCGGCTCGGTTATCAATCGGAAGGTATCTTTTTGTGAAAGATAGGAAATTTTGCGGTAAATCGATTTGCCGAGCAGGGATTTCCAGAAACTTACCTTCCTGTTCTCCAGGTTGGTTGAACCCGTAAAGATGAAAGAGACCCGGTGCATGCTTTCCAGGACACCGGAAAGGTAGTGGATGGACGACTCACTTAAAGATTTATCCCTGATTTTTTCCTCTATCAGCTCATACTCATCCAGCAGGAAGAGGATTATCCTGTTCTCAAAATGTTTTTCAACGAACCTTAGAAAGTTATCAAAGAGCTCTTCTATTGTATGAGAACGGGAAGATTCTTCTAAGTATTCAATACTCAAGCCCGGGAGTTTCAGGCTGTTGCAGGCCACTTTTATAATAGTCCGGAAAAAGTGCAGATCATCCTTGATTCCGGCCAGTATCTGCATATCGATCAGAACCGGGAGAAAGCGTTCACCCAGTCTTCCCCCTAAAATCTGGAAAAGGATAGAGGTCTTGCCGGATCTTCTCTCTCCGCAGAAGACCAGGATCTGGTTGGACCTGGCCTCACCGATCTTTCTCGCCACAAACTGAAAATCATCTTCCCGGCCAAAGAACATATCTTTTGTCTTTATAGGATTTCCGACAATATAGGGATTAAAAGGAATTTGATCCATTACAATTAAAATTATAGCACCTTTAACGGTAAGATTACAGCAATTATTATAATGTATTACACTGGGCATCGCGAAAGATGCTTGAAGCCTGATGAATTAACTGCTCATCCTTGCTGAATAGTATCAACTGACAGTGATTTCTCTCCTGAAAATTTTTTAGCATATTCAAGGCATTAGCGGTACGTTCCGAATCCAGGGCCAAAAAAGGCTCATCCAGTATGAGAATGCCCACCCCGGCAGAAGCCCTGTTAGCCAGGGCAAGGCGAGCTGCAAGCAGAAAGGAATCCCTGGTGCCGCTGGAGAGATTCTCCAGGCTTCTCTTTTGCCCTTCGGCATCGGGTATTAGAATAGCCTCGGTATTCAGTTCAGACATCTCTACCTTTTGGATCGGGGATTGTGTAGGGGTTTCGGTAACGGTCTTGGTAATGGTTTGGGTATAGGTCTGGGTAACGGTCTTGGTAATGGGGGCAATCTCCTCAAATTGAATGGAAATATCCTGACTCAATTCAAACAGGTCGGATTCCGAATCTTTAGAGATTCTGTTAAAAATATCCCGTGCTATTGATGCAGCGTGCCGATCCATTTTTATCTGGTCAATCTGATTCTCAATCTGCCGGATAGCTTTCTGCGTCCTGATTATCGCTCCCGGTACATCCCCCAGGGAGCCTGTAATCTCACCCTGTTCTCGATCAATGCTCCGCATGGCGAGAGTCTGCTCCGATCTTGAGGTTTCCAATTTAGAATTTTTTCCCTTAAGTAAGTTTTCCAACTGCTTTATTTCTATATCTGATTTCCCCTGGTTGGGCACAGCCTCTTTGTCCAATAAATTGAGCCTTCGCTCGCAGTCCCGCTTTAGCTGGTCTAAACTTTCACAGTTTTTCTTTTCTAATTCCTCCCTGCACTCTTCTTCCCACCGGGTAAGCTCCTGAAAATTATTTCTATAGGCCAGGCTTTTTTCAATATACTGGTCCCGGGAAGAGACCTTTTTACGGCTTAACCATTCCGCGCTTGTATTTTTTATATCCTCAATTGATTTTTGCAGATTCCGGTTATGCCCGATCTGCTCGCTTAGGGAATTTTCAAGTTTATTTAACTGGGTTTTCATTTCCCCGACAGTAGCCGCTGTGTGGTCCAGATTGAGTCGCAAGTTTTGCAGCTCCTGGACTAATCCGTCCAGCGTTTCAGAAAGAAGTCCTGTACTCTGGCCCGTCCGGTTTTTCCATTCATCCTTCAGCCATTTTGCATAATTATCCTGTGCCCCGGCATCTATTTGCTTATCCTGTTTTCTGGCCAAAAGAAGGAATAAAAGCCCTAAAAATAAGCCGGATCCTGATGAAATAATCTGGTACAGAAGGGTATTAAATAGAAAACCAATGCCGATCCCTGAAGTAAAAATCATGGCTGCCGCTATAATAAGACCTCTATTCCAAATGACAATTATCTTTAATGGAGGGTTTTTCCGGAACTTGGCTATTTTTTCAAGATAATCGGTTGCAAAACCGGGCAGCATACTCTTATCATGTATGGACTCTTCTAATGAAGCGATACTCTCACGCTTCTCCTTTATAAGTGTTTTCAGATGCTGTTCATTATTTTCACCGGCATCCATCTCTCGTATGAGAGATTGAAGCCTGCTTTTCATTTGATCAAACTGACTGATCTCCTCACCCTTAAAGGCTTCCAAAGATTCCAGCCGCCGCCTGATTTCTTCTCCTTTTTCAATCCATTTTAACAACTCATTTAAATCGCTTCTTTCGGTAATCTTTTTCTGATAATCCAGCTCATTCTCAATTTCTTTAATGCCTTTCTCAAGCTTATGAATCTCTTTGTTCATCCGCTCAACCCGGCTGCCGGCCTCAAGCACATTTGTTTCCTGGGTTAAGATGTTTTGTCGCTTCTCATTAAGCGCATCCAGATCGTCTTTTAGCTGTGCTTTACTTTTTTCAAGTTCCTGTAATGCTTTATTATGCTTAAGTGAGCCTTTATAAGAGGCCAGGCTCTCAAATTTGCTTTTCAGCCGCTGCGGATCAAGACCGCCCGTAAATAGAGAAGATTTGACCTTCTCAAGCCAGGAGGATCCTGAGCTTAAATCCAGATCCATATCCCCCGATCGAACGGCATAGAGGTTTAAAAATTCATCTTCATCCAGGTAAACAGGCTCGCCTGTGAAAACGGCCTTAACTTTGCACGAATCGCTGTAGCGCGCCTTAAGCATTTTGCCCTGCTTTTTACTGGCTTTAGGACTGCAGAGCACCTGGAACAGGGCGTCAAACAGGGTGGTTTTACCTGATTCGTTTTTACCCACAAATATGGTTACAGGTTTGAAATTGAACTTTTTATTATGAAATTTTCCAAACCGATCCATAATGAGCTTCTCAATCATTCCCGGACCTCCAGGTGATTCTTTATCTCACCTAAAGCCATTTCTCTGGCCCTGAGCCAGGCTGCCTTCTCATAGAGCCGATCCTCATCCGGCTCCATCTGCTTCCAGATTCTTAAAAATTCTTTGGCCAGGGGGTGAGAAGCTATTCCGGGGAAAGCCGATACTTTCTCACGGTCAACTTCGATCTTGCGGATTTTTCTATGCTTCCTTAATAGCTCCTCCTCCATTGCGGCTGCATCGTTTTCATTTTCAACAATGCCTGAGAATATCAACTGAATCCAATCCGGCTCCTTCCATTCATTACCGATGGATTCTAATCCTTCCGCTTCTCCCATCAGGTTCAGGGGGAGATTATATTCCCTGTACTGACCGGCACTTGAAAGGGGCAGGAACAGGACTTCTATATTCTTATCCAGGGAAACCAGATTGACACCCCGCTCACCGAATTCCTTTCTGCGCCAGACACGGGCGGAACCCGGGTAACTGAGTGTGATCCCGTCTATAGCCTCGTTTTTTCGGTTATGGATATGTCCTAATGCTGCATAGTCTACCTGGAATCTTAAAAAGATGTCGGGATCTAAGGCAGAGCCTCCGCTTTCCTCTTCTGTTCCCGTATAGCTTAAGCCGGCCACAACACCATGGGCGATAGCGATGCGAGTGCTCATTTTCTTTTCAGGTATGGCCCAGTCCCTGTAGTCTGAGTAATTCTCCTGGTGGGGAATGGCTAAGAATTCCACAGATTCTCTTAAAGCCATCTGAAAGGGCTTTCTTTCAAGCAGGGTTACCGGTCCGAGATCCAGGCTGCTTAAGCTTCTGTTTTTCCCCTGCAGCTCTTCATGATTCCCCGGAAGAAAGAGGATTTCACACAGATTTTTCAGAGAATATATTCTCTTTCGAAATTCACTCTTAAGGGCTTCTGCCGATTCAAAGGAGTCAAAGATATCTCCCGCCAGGATCAGGTAGGGGGCCTTATACTCCTCAACTACTGTAATTATCTCTGAGAGAACGGCCAGGGAGTAGTCTCTCTCAGATTGAGATAGATGAAGGTCTGCGCAATGGATGAGCTGAACCATGGCGCATATTATAATGCAAAACAGACTACTGTGGGCACCCCCCGTACATGCTCACTGTGATTTTATCTTGATTAAACTCT
Source organism: Spirochaetales bacterium (assembly GCA_030615505.1). Classification (GTDB taxonomy): domain Bacteria; phylum Spirochaetota; class Spirochaetia; order SZUA-6; family DRHE01; genus JAUWZD01. The sequence continues at coordinate 9,107 of JAUWZD010000034.1, forward strand.
TAAATTCTTCCCGATCCACAACTTCTTTCTCTAAAAGGAGGTTTGCCAGCCTGTCAATCACATCGCGGTTTTCCTGGATGATTCTATAGGATCTGTCATGAGCCTCATCCAGTATTCGTTTGACCTCCTCGTCAATCTCCGATGCGATTTTATCCGAGTATTCCTTTTCCATTGACTGCCAGTGATCTCCCTTTAAAAAGGGATTGCGGGGCCTTTCATAGGCCATGAGGCCCATTTTACCGCTCATCCCGTACTCCTTGACCATGGCCCTGGCGATATCGGTTGCGCGCATCAGGTCGTTCTGAGCGCCTGTGGACACATCGGAGAAGACGATCTCTTCGGTAACCCTTCCTCCCAGGAGCACTGCCAGCCGGTCTTCCAGCTCACTTTGGGTCATCAGGTAACGGTCCTCAGTGGGTAATTGAATGGTATAGCCCAATGCAGCAATTCCCCTGGGCACGATCGATATCTTATGAACCACATCAGTATTGGGCAGGGATTCGGCCACAACAGAATGTCCCGATTCATGGTAAGCCACGATTTTTTTCTCTTTGGGGCTGATCAATCTCTTTTTCTTTTCCAGCCCGGCCACAACCCGCTCTATGGCCTCCTCAAACTCTTCCATAGTTACATTTTTTTTCCTGCGCCGAGCGGCTAAAAGAGCGGCTTCATTCACAATATTGGCTAAATCTGCTCCCACAAACCCGGGGGTGCGGGCGGCAATAGTATTTAGATTGACATCCCCTGCAAGCTTTACATCCACCGTGTGAATCTTTAAGATCGCCTCCCTGCCTTCGCGATCCGGTTTATCAACAATAACCTGGCGGTCGAATCTTCCCGGTCTGAGCAGGGCAGGGTCAAGTATTTCCGGGCGGTTGGTAGCGCCCATGATAATGACTCCTTTGCGGGTATCAAAACCGTCCATCTCTACTAAGAGCTGGTTTAGAGTCTGTTCCCTTTCGTCATGTCCTCCCGTAATATTAAAGCCCCTGGCCTTGCCCAGTGCATCCAGCTCATCAATAAAAATAATGCAGGGAGCCTTGCCGGAAGCCTGGGCAAAGAGATCCCGCACCCTGGCAGCGCCCACACCTACAAACATCTCTACAAATTCCGATCCGGAAATATTGAAAAAAGGCACTCCCGCTTCACCGGCTACTGCCTTGGCGAGGAGTGTTTTACCTGTTCCCGGGGCTCCTAACAATAGTATTCCTTTTGGCATCCGCCCCCCGAGCTCCTCAAACCTCCCGGGGGTTTTTAGAAATTCCACCACCTCCATGAGCTCTTCCTTGGCTTCATCGATGCCCGCCACATCTTTAAATTTAATTTTTGAGGCGTCCGTATCCGCTACGAGCTTTGCTTTGCTCTGTCCTATCTTGAGAATTCCGGGTCCCCCGGCACCCATACGGTGCATCATGAAGTTCCAGACGGCAATCATAATGATTATGGGCAGAACCAGGGAGAAGAGTGATCCCAAAAAAGAGCTGGACTGCTTCCCGGAGTAACGGACTCCGGCATTCTCAAGCTCTTCCACCAGACCGGGGTCGTCAATCCGTGTAGTCGTAAAGGCCTGAACATCTCTTTCTGAGAATTCTATAGTTCCGCTTATATTAGTCTCTGATACTACGACTTCCTGAATCATCCCCCTTGTCAGATACTGTTTGAATTCGCTGTAGGGGATCTGGTTCGTTGAGGCTCGAAGCATCAAGTACTGTACTCCAAAGATAACGAGCAGTCCCAGGGCAATGTAACCTAGAGCGAATTGTGTTTTTTTATGCTGTTTATCATCCATATCTTTGCCCCTATAACAATGATAAGCCCGAAGCCGGTAAAAAGACAAATTTATTTATTCTTCAGCTTAAGGAAACGAGTTTGCTTTTAAATTATTAGATTATTTCCATGATCCGGGAGAGCCGGGTTATAATAACATCCGGTTCCGTTTGCTTACAGCGGGAATCCGTCTCCCGAAGCCTCAAGGAGCGCTTATCTCCGGCAAAAAGAGCTGTTTTACATCCCACCCGGGCTGCCGGCCAGATATCGTTGAGTTTGTCATTTCCCACATAGAGAACCTCCCCGGGAATGATGCTGTGATCCGCCTTAAGCGCTTCTAAGGCTTGTGTAAACATCAGAGTAGAGGGCTTGGCCTCAAGGAGTCTGTAAGACCAGATACAGGCCCTGTCATTAAAGCCGAGCTCCTGATGGGTTCTCCCAAACTGGGCTGGAAAAAGCAGGGGTGTATAGAACTGGGCATTGGAGACTATACCAAGGATAAGCTTATTTTTGAAAAGATCATCTATGGTCTGCTCTGCCTCAGGCATGGGCCAGGTGGGGTTAACACGGCATTCATATTCGAGTGCCATCATCTCAACGCTTTCAGGTGTAAGGGAGCCCTCAATATCGCCGGCCCGAAGCATGGCCTTTAAGATGCTCTTCAGGATTTCTCTGATATCTATATCAGGATATTCAATACCATTCAGTTTTTGCCTGTCATGAAAATTACTGATCTTTTCCCGAAGGATTTTAACGCCCCTGGGACCGCTCCGGTCCGGGTTTAAGCGGAAGCAGGCATTATTTAAGGAGGCATTGAACGCATCGTCTGTGTCCACAGCGGCGCCTATACCTATGTCCCCTGAGCCTGAAATAAAGAGTGTACCGTAAATATCAAACAACACCGCACGGATTCCTGTGAGCTTTGTAAGTTCTTCTTTACATGCTGAGGGAATGGGAGATAGGGGAGAGCTGAGTTCCTCGATCCGCCGGATCAGAGGCCTATTAGAGGCCATGAGTGATCAGCCTACCATCGAACAAGATTTCCTCCATAGGTTAAGCCCGCTCCAAATCCGACTGTAAGAATCAAGTCCCCCTCCTCAAGCAGATTTTTCTCATACATTTCGTTCAAAGCAATCGGAATGGTGGCTGCCGAAGTGTTGGCGTACTCTGCGATATTCATATAGAATTTATCCATGGGGATTTTTGACCTCCTGGAAGCTGCTTCGATGATTCTGATATTGGCCTGGTGAGGAACGATATACTTTATATCATCAAGTTCTACATTGTTATTTTCTAGTATATTGTTTATAGACTCAATAATGACTCTGACCGCAAAACTATAGACTTTTCGACCGTCCATTTTGAGGAAGAAATCTTTGGGGTCTGTTTTATGGGGAACCATGGGATAGCGGCTGCCTCCTGCGGTTCTTTCTAAAAGCCTGGCCCCGGAGCCTTCAGTCCGCATATAGGAATAAAGAATACCCCGGTCGTCAGTGTTTGAGTCCGCAGAGATAACAGCAGCACCGGCTCCGTCGCCAAAGAGAACGCAGGTGTTGCGATCCTCCCAGTCAGTTACCTTCGTAAGAGCTTCTGCACCGCATAGAAGAACATGCTTTGCAAATCCGGATGCAATGTAGCCGCGCGCTGTTTCTAATCCGTATATAAAGCCCGTACAGCCGGCCACGATATCCATGGAAGCAGCCTTTTGGGCACGGAGACGGTCCTGCACAATACAGGCAGTTGCCGGGAAACCGATAAAATCACTTGTGGCGGTGGCTATAAGAATCACATCAATATCTTCGGAAGGCAAATTCGCCCTTTCCAGGGCTACTTTGCATGCTTCTAAAGCTAAATCTGAAGTGGCCTGGTCTTCACCTGCGATATGACGAAAGCGGATTCCCGTGTGAGAATAGATCCATTCGTCCGATGTATCTATAAACTTGGAAAACTCCTCATTTGCCATGCGTCTTGACGGGACATAGCCCCCCATTGATCGAATAACGGCTCTCATACTCAGCTCCACGGTCAAAAGTTTCAAGCATTCTATCTGTATTAGACCGTGTGGTCAATAACAATGTGCCTGTGTTGAACCGCACGGAAGATATCCCCCTTGACAGCAGAAATCGGATATGGTATTTTCCGCCTTAAATACTAAGATCTAAAAGAGGAGCTTATAGATGAAAACTTGTTTTCTGTTTCCTGGGCAGGGCGCTCAGTATTCAGGAATGGCAAAGGATCTCTGGGAGGCAAGTGAAAAGGTCAAAGATCTATTTTCACTTGCTTCAGACAGTACAGGTATGGACCTTAAAAAGCTTCTCTTTGAGGGAAGTGAAGAAGAGCTTAAAGCTACGGATAAAACCCAGGTTGCAGTTACTTTAGCAAGTGTTGCTGCAAGTATTATCCTGAAAGAGAAGAGTATTGAGCCGGATGCCTGTGCGGGCTTTAGTCTTGGAGAGTATTCCGCGCTCTACGAAGCAGGGGTGATCCGCTTAGAAGACCTCTTTCCTATTGTAAAAGCACGTGGAGAATTGATGGAGAAGGCCAGCCGGAATCTCGATTCCGCAGGAGGCAGCGCCGGTATGGCAGCAGCCATCGGGCTTTCTTATCAAGAAGCCTCAGAAGCTTTAGATGCTTTGAAAGAGCTCGAAGGTGAAAAGGATAATAGCCAGGTGTTTTTGGCCAATTACACCAGCCCAAAGCAGATTGTACTGGCCGGAACTGCAGAGGGTCTTAATCGGGCGGAATCAATTTTTAAATCAGCGGGCGCCCGGCGGTATATCAGATTAAGAGTTTCAGGCCCCTTTCATTCCCCGCTCTTAGAAGAGGCTCGGGCAGGAGTCCAGGATGTTCTGTCCGAATATGAGTTTTCCGATCCTGTGAAACCGGTCTATGCTAATGTAAGCGGCAAACGGACAATATCCGGAAGTGAAGCAAGGGAGCTCTGCATCAGGCAGGTTGTTTCCACCGTTCACTGGGTGGATGAGGAGCAGAGCCTCATATCCGATGGGCTTAAGCGCTTTTTAGAGGTAGGGCCAGGAACCGTGCTCTGCGGTTTGTGGAAATCATTTTCTAAGGAGTATCCATGTCTTCCTGCAGGAAAGCTGGAAGATATAAGCAAATTGCAGGAAGGGTATCAGCCATGGGATTAAAAGGTAAAAAAGCAATTGTCACCGGGGGCTCGCGTGGAATCGGAAAAGAGATAGTTATGAGTTTCTTAAGAGAAGGAGCCTCTGTATACTTCATCGATCTGATTCCGAGCGAGCATCTGAAAGAGATGGAGGAAGCTGCCGGATCTTCCGGATCCGGAGGAGAGGTAGTGTGGAAGAAGGCGGATGTTTCTAATGAAGAGGAAATTACCCGTGTAATTGAAGAAATTATAACAGCCAGCGGGGGAATCGATATTCTGGTGAATAACGCAGGAATTACCCGCGACGGGCTCATTTTCAGGATGTCATTGGAGAATTGGGAGAAGGTTCTTACAATAAATTTAACCTCTGCTTTTCTGATAAGCAGGATTATGGCGCGTCATATGATTAAGCGAAGAACCGGTTCCATCATCAATATGGCTTCGGTGATTGGACTCGGCGGGAATGCAGGGCAGTCGAATTACTCAGCTTCTAAAGCAGGATTGATCGGGCTGACGAAGAGCCTATCAAAAGAGGTAGGCTCCCGGAGTGTGCGGGTTAATGCGGTTGCTCCGGGTTATATCGATACGGAAATGACTAAGGCACTGCCTGAGAAAGCTAAAGAGGCTTTCCTGACCCGGATTTCCATGGGCAGAGCGGGAAGCCCAGGGGAGGTGGCCGATGTGGTAACGTACCTTGCTTCAGACAGATCATCCTATATTACCGGCCACGTCCTTCGGGTGGACGGCGGCATGGCAATTTAGCTTTTAAGAAGGAGAAAAGAGATGGATAGAAGAGTTGTTATAACCGGATTGGGAACGATAAATCCACTCGGCAATAACGTGAAGGACTTCTGGAAGGGTGTAAAAAATCTGGAAAACGGTATCACTCGGATTACACGCTTTGATCCGTGCGATCAAACCAGTCAGGTAGCCGGTGAGGTAAAGGACTTTTCTCCGGTTGATTACATGGAAAGTAAAGAAGCCCGGCGCATGGACCGTTTCACTGTCTTTGCTGTGGTTGCAGCAATTGAAGCTGCCCGGGACGGGGGCATAAAAGATGGGGCGGTGGATCCTGAACGTATGGGCGTTATTGTCGGAAACGGAATCGGAGGCATCGAGTCTTTAGGGAATAACTTCAAAAAACTCTTTGATCGTGGGCCCAAGGCAGTTCATCCTCTCCTGGCGCCAATGATGATATCCAATATTGGCGCAGCAAATGTTGCGATCAAGCTGAATGCCCTTGGACCCTGCCATGCCATAGTCACTGCCTGTGCCTCAGGAACAGATGCGATCGGGGAAGCCTTTCGCTGGATAAAACGGGGCGCAACGGATGTCATGGCTGCAGGCGGCACGGAAGCTTCCATAACGCCTTTGGGTCTTGCCAGTTTCTGTGTACTCCAGGCGGTCAGCACAAAGCAGAACGATCATCCTGAGAAGGCATCAAGGCCCTTTGATAAAGACCGGGATGGTTTTGTCATGTCTGAGGGTGCAGGGATCGTGATACTGGAAGAGTTGGAGCACGCTAAGCGCAGAGGAGCAAAGATCTATGCCGAGTTAGTCGGGTATGGAGCTTCCTGTGATGCAAACCATCTTACAGCGCCTCATCCTGAGGGACGCGGCGCCATAGCTGCAATGAGCATGGCTATTCAGGACGCCGGCTTAGCTCCGACCGACATTGACTATATCAATGCCCACGGAACTTCTACCCCGATAAATGATCCTGTTGAGACAAAGGCTATAAAAAGGGTTTTTGGTGATCATGCCCGCAGATTGAAGATTTCTTCAACCAAATCAATGGTTGGACACCTTCTCGGAGGTGCCGGCGGAATTGAGACAATCGCAACCGCTTTATCTCTAAAGGAGCAGTACTATCCCGGCACAAGAAATTTGGATAATCCCGACCCCAGATGCGATCTGGATTACCTGGCTAATAAGGGGATGGTAGGAGAGATGCGTACAGCCATTTCAAACTCCTTCGGATTTGGAGGGCATAACGCTGTATTAGCATTTAAGCGTTACGAATAGATATTTCGGAGAGAAAGCACGCCCAAAGCAATGGAATACAGCCTGGTAGTGGCGGAGTCTGATCGGGAGGCTAAAACCACCGGGACCCGTGCTCCAACAACGATGGAGGCCGGCTCCATACCTGCAAAAAAGACCATGCTCTTATAGAGAATATTACCCGCCTCAATATCCGGGGCAACCAGGATATCAGCCTTCCCGGCCAGGGGGCTATCGATCCCTTTCCGTTTTGCAGCTTTTACAGAAACGGCATTATCTAAAGCCAGAGGACCTTCAACTCTTCCCCCCTTTATTCCGCCTCTTTCTGCCAGCTTTGAAAGGCCGGCTGCTTCCAGGGTTGCAGGCATTGCCGGATTTACATACTCAACTGCACATAGAACTGCAGCTATAGGATTTTTTATGCCCAGGCTTCTAGCCAGATTGATGGCATTCTGGATTATATCGATTTTATTTTTAAAATCCGGGGCTATATTTAAGCCCGCATCCGTTACAAAGAGCAGACGATCAAAATCCGGATGCTCAAAAATGCCTACCTGGGAGAGGGCTTTTCCGATATTCAAGCCGTTTTCTTTATTCAGTACTTCTTTCAAAAGCGCGCCCGTGGAAATATGCCCTTTCATCAGAATATCGGCCCGGCCACCAGTGATGAGCTTAACCGTGGTCCTGGCAGCCTCGGTGGGAGAGGCAGGAACTATTTCGTAACTTTTCAGATCCAGGTTAATGGATTCTGCAGCCTCCTTGATCGCGTCCTCTTCTCCGACTAACACAGGCTCTATAAGGCCCTTTTCCCGGGCTGTCTCCACTGCATCCAGCACAATAACATCGGCAGCCTGGGCCACGGCAATGCGGCATCTGCCTGTTTTTCCGGCAGCATCCAATATTTCTTTAAAGCTTTTCACACCTATAGTTTAATATTTAATATTGATTTATGTCAAAGGAGATGACATCTAACCGATTTGAAAGCCGGGTATTGGATTTGACATACCGACATAAAAGCGTAAAATGAGGGGAGGGCTCATATGAGTCGATAATCGGATGGATAATACTATATCTTCTTTTCATGATTCATTGTTGCATAAGCCACTATTAACCACAAAACTATATTCTCCCAGGGTGCGGGACAATCTCGTTGATCGCCCTCACTTAATCGAGCTATTAAATGAAACATTGAGTTTATGCCCCTGGTTTACCCTGATCTCTGCGCCTGCAGGTTATGGTAAGACAACCCTTGTCGCTGACTGGTTGAAGCATGCCGGATCACCGTTCACCTGGATTAATATCGATAAAAGCGACAATGATCCTGCCAGATTCTCTACCTATCTGGTAGCGGCTCTACAAAAGATATTTGAAAAAATTGGGCTCATAACGAAGAGCATTTTAAAAACGCCTCAACAAATACCGGTTGAGCTTTTAGCATCTTCTTTGGTCAGCGAAATTTCTCTTGCTCCTCAACCTTTTACTCTGGTATTGGATGATTACCACCTTATTAAAAATGGCTTTATCCACGAGATAGTCCATTTTCTTCTCGAACACCAGCCGCCTCCCTTGAATCTCTTAATACTTACCCGGGAAGATCCGCCATTTCCCCTCGCACGAATGCGGATTCAAAACCGAATGCTTGAGATACGGATAAAGGATTTACGATTTTCAATCGAAGAAATAAAATCCTTTTTTAAAATCACCATGCGATTGGATCTAAGGGATGAAGTGCTGGAAACCCTTAACAGCAGGACAGAGGGATGGGTAGCCAGTCTGCAGTTGGCTGCACTCTCTATCAAGGAAGGGGATCCGGATGAGATAGCTGATTTTATAAAGGAGTTTAATGGTAATAACCGATATGTCGTGGATTATTTTGTTGAGGAAGTGCTTCAGAATAAAGCGGATGACGTTCGGGATTTCCTGTTTAAAACCTCGATACTGGAGCGTTTATGCGCCGGGCTTTGCGATGCAGTGACGGATCGAACTGATAGTAGAAAAGTATTAGCTGAGCTTGAACATGATAATTTCTTTCTGATTCCTATGGATGAGCAGCAGAAATGGTATCGCTATCATCCGCTGTTCTCCAATTTCTTAAGAACGAGGGGTTTTGAGTATCAAAATGCTGAGCTCTATAAAAAAGCGACTTCCTGGTTTGAAGCGAATGATCTTATATTGGAAGCGGTAAAGCATACACTTCTTTCCAAAGATGATGTCGAAGCAGAGCGCTTAATTAAAAAGGGAGCCATAACATTACTTCAAAATGGTAATTATATGACACTCCTAAATTGGCTGAATTCAGTATCAGAGGAGACCGTTCAAAAAAGTAGTGAACTTTCTGTATTAAAAGCCTGGGCTTTGTTTCTTGCCGGTCAGATCGAAGAAGCAGAAGCCTACATAGCTGAACTCGAAATAGACTTCTCAGAACAGGAAAATATAATAAACAAGAGTAGATTGCTAAGTCTTAAAGCCTGGCTTGCCGACTCCATGGGAGAGGTGATTGTTTCCGAGCTTGTTTCGCAGGCTCTCTTGCCCATCGAGGAAGAAGTTCCATTTTTCAAGATTCTCAATCTGCTTCCCCTGGGGCATGCCAAGTATCATTTGGGCTGCACCCCGGAATCTACAAAAATTTTTACTGAAGCGTATCAACTCAGTCGCAGATTAGGCAATCACTTCATCGCCATGTGCGCGCTTCACCGTCTTGCTTTTAACTTGATTGAACAGGGACGAAGACGGGAAGCTGAAAAAATATGTCGGCAGGTAATTACTCAGTGTGTTGACAGATATGGAAGGCCCTTACCTGTAATCGGAATGGCTTATATTCCTTTGGCAGCCGCATGTTATGCAGCCAATAATCTTGCCAGAGCTCAAGATTATGCGATTAAAGGAATAGAGTATTGCAGGCGATTTAAATTTGAGTACTTTTTACTTGAAAACGGCGAGAGCATCCTGGCGAAGATAAAGCTGGCATTTGGCGAGACTGAAGAGGCATTATCGATAATCGGCGGACGATACCATGATGAACTGAGAGTAACGGGTGCCCGGTTAGCCGATAAGTTTGCCAATGTTAAGGCAGAAATCGCGCTAAAGCAAGGGAACAGAGAAGCAGCCCTGCGTTGGGCGAGATCAAGACACTTTGCTTATTCAGATAAACCTATAATTAAATGTGAACTTGAGTATTTCACCTATGCACGCTTGCTTTTGTTACAAGATAACTTAAAAGAGGCCGAAATACTATTGAATAATTTGGCCGGTTCAGCGGAAGAAGGAGAACGCTACGGCAGACTCATCACCATTCGAATTCTACAATCTCTAACCCAGAGAGCTAAAGGCTGTGATAAGAAGGCTTTTTTATTCCTGGAACAAGCTGTTCGTTTAGCTGTGCCCGAAGATTACCGTCGACCCTTTCTGGACGAGGGGAAGAAAGTGGACCAATTATTAGCTGAAGTCAGGCAAACAGCTCCTAAATTTGTCGAGCAGATCCTGAGTGATTTTAAAAGGAGCCAGGCAGAGGATTATGCAACAACTCTATTTAAGCCAATCAGCAGGCGGGAGCAAGAGGTGCTTCAGTTAATATCAAACGGCTTATCGAACAATGAGATTGCCGAAAAGCTTTTTATTAGCCTGGGAACCGTAAAATGGCATATCAATAATATATTTAGAAAACTTGGGGTCAATAGCCGCATAAAGGCCATTATTCGCGCAAAAGAGTTAAAATTACTTTAAAAACAAAAATCCTATAAAGCAAACATATTTCTTGCCTTAATTTCGACAAAAACCTAACTAAAAACCTAACTTTAGTTAGGCCAGGCCCATTCACTTATTTAAGTATTTTCTAACTGTAAGAACAGATTGAAAGACCATACTTTTTGGTCCAATCATTGATCAGGCAGCTCTGCACGGTATTTTAAGTAGGATCCGCGATCTGGGCCTGCCCCTGCTAGAAGTAAATGAGTATTAATCGAGCCGATTAGAAATTTTTTGAAGAAAGAAGGTGAGTGGCATGAAGATCGCTATGATGTCGGCATGGAATGAGGATTCGGGGGCCTCTACGCATGCAGAACTTATCGGGCGAGAATGGGTGAAGATGGGTCATGATCTGCGGGTTTTCTCTTTTTTCCCGTATGATTTTCATGGAACGGTCCTGGTGGGAGAGGATGAAGAGTATGTGCTTAGATGCTTTACCACCTCCTCCTACCCGACTCCTTATCTGGATCCACGTCATATTCTGGAGGAGGATTTTGAGATTTTCGTCGTACATGATTTGGGCATGTTGCCCAAGAATGGGCTGTTTAAGATATTTCATCATATCCAACGAAAATCCCGGACTGTGACGGTGATTCACGACAATTGTCCCTCTCCCGATCCCTCCTTCTACCAGTTTGACTGGGACCGGGTCGTCTGTTTTGACGATCGGTACAGGGAATTTTTAAGAAGATACTATACTGATGAGATGATACGCCTCATTCCTTTTCCCTGTGTTCCCCTGCGAAGAGGGAACAGGGAGGCTGCCAGGGCGCGGTTAGGGCTTCCTCTGGACAGGAAGATACTTTTGATTTTCGGTCAGAGGTTGAAAGATCACCTGGCGATTTTGCCGTGGATTCGAGAGGTGAATTTACGTCTTTCCTGTCTTCTCCTTGTCGTTTCACAGAAGGATTTGGATGTGTTGGAGGGGATAGATGTGGGTGAGGTGGAAATTCGGAAGGAATCCCCATCGATTCAAAGGCTATACGAATACCTTCATGCTGCAGATGTCTTGCTCGTTCATCGTTTACCCAAGAAAGGCGCGGTGGTATCAAGTACGGCTTTTCAATGTTTGGGCTCCGGCTGTCCGATTCTGGCGGCGAAATCAGGTTTCTTTGAAACCCTTAAAGGTGTGGTCGTGACCTATTCGAACGAGGAAGAATTCAAGACTCATCTATTTGATCTCTTGACCAGGGGCGAGAGATACCGGTCAACACAAAAAGCACTGGAGGAATTCCTGAAAGCAAACTCCGCCGGAGTGGTGGCCATGCAGTATATAGAGCTTTTTAAGGTCATGCTGGAAGAGAAAAGGATGACAATGTTGCAGGAACCATTGAAGATCAGCCCCCGTCTGATGAATATGAACACAGGCTTTTCTAAATCGCATCAAAACGTCATATCTTCACACTGAAAGGGAGGATTGAACACGATCACCTTTGTGTCCACATTTCCACCCATCGTATGTGGAATTGGAACGTATACGAAATATCTAACCGATTATATCCCAGGGCATCGATGGCGCATCATTTCCTTTAAACTCGATGATTATTATATATCCGATGAAGATATAGACCCTGCAGAAAGGAGAAAGATAGATTACCGCTTGTCCTTCCCTTATCCCTCGCTTCCATCTGCTATTGATGGGGATCTCATCTGGTTTCAGCATGCCTTCGGTATGTGGGGAAAAAATAACGAAAACTTCTTAAGCCTTATTGCAGAGGTAAAGAAAAGAGGGAAGAAGGTGGCTGCCAGTTTCCACACGATCCATTTTCAGTCACAAGAGATGGCTTCGGGAATGTGTAAAAAAGAAGAGGATCTTCTAAGAGAAACCCTGCCCCTGGTCGATCTCCTTACCGTGTTCACCAACGGGGCTTACAGAGCAGTCATCCAGGCCTTTCCGAAATACAGGAAGAAGGTCTTCGTGCTGCGGCACGGTGTTCATTTCTACCCCAAAGTCGATCAGAAAAAGGCCAGAGCACACTTCCTTTCTTATTTGATGAATCAGGCTGACCTACCCCCATTTCAAAAAGAGGCGCTGCGCAGATTAGAGGAGGATCTTCATTCAAAAGAGACCGTCTTGCTGGGAAACTACGGGTTCATCACTCAAGACAAGGATCCCTTAAAGCTTTTTGATCTGGGCAGGCGTGTTCAGGAAAAGCTTCCCAGGCACCGTATCATAACCCTCTATGTTGGAACGATCCAGAGAAGAAGGGATAATGAACTGAACACAGATCTTCCTATCCTGGAAGCGCTGAAATCTGTGAGTAACGGGAAAAGAAGGTTCTTCTTTGAACTCTACATCCTCGAAGAGGTTTTCCCCCTGGCATTCAGAGCGCTTGATTTTGCTGCATTTTGGTGTCACAATGCCACGCAATCAGGAAGGATGGCTCATGCTCAGGGAAGCGGAGTCTGTGTAGTCGGGCGAAATTGTGAGGGAATAGGAGAGACCCTGCAGTTATCCGGGTTACCTGCTTCAGAGACTTTAGAAGAACTGGCGGCAAGGATCGCTCAACTTGTTTTGAACCCCGGGTTGAAGAAGGAGATGGCATTACGAAGCTGGGAACATGCCAAACGGTATTGCTTTGCCAACCAGGCAAAAAGACACTTGTTGCTCGAAAGAGCATTGGTGAAAGGAAAAAAAATACCCACCGAGGATGGAGATGAGATCGATGAGGTTTATCCTGGAGAGATCGGCTATTGGAGATATCGAGGACTTAAAGAATCCTGGATCGAAAATATCATGAAATAGCACAGAAGGAGGGATGATATGCATATCGGGATGATGACCGCCTGGAATACCGATTCTGGGGTGGCTGTTCATGCAGAACCTTTAGGCATGGCCTGGAAAAAAATGGGACATGATCTGAGCATCTTCACTCATACGAAAGATGACTATCATGGCGAAGGCTTTACAAGCGAGGACGAGGATTTTGTAAACAGATGTTTTGGCACACAGCGGACGAACTTTCTGGATCCCCGGCCTATTGTTACAGCGGACTTCGATGTCTTTGTGGTTCAGGATCTAAGAATGCTTCCGGTGCAAAGCCTTTCAGAGATATTTCCCCTGATCAAGCATCGCGCGAGAACCATCCATGTGGTTCATGAGAATAAACTTCCTAAGGAGCCCTGGTTTTACCAGTTTGACTGGGACGGGGTGGTCTATTTCGATGAGCGACAGGATTTTTTGAAGGATGTCTATCCGCATGCCAAGCTCATCCAGTTCCCCTGCTTTCCAGCAAGAAGCGAAGACAAGCTGGAAGTCAGGAAAAAGCTTGATCTGCCGGTGGATAAGAAGATAATTTACAACTTCTGCCACAGAGGATACGAACCCTTTCTTCGTGACTTACGGGACGATCTGAAAAAGGAGGCCGTTTTGCTCTATGTTGTGCCCCCGGAGTATCAGATGGTTGAGAAGAACAATACGCCGCCATGGATGATCATCAGGGAGGATAAAGTATTATCTAAAGAGCGTTTCGATGATTATCTTTTTGCTTCCGATTGCGTGATCTTGCATAAGTTTCAGAGTCTTTATCTGGGGGTTGTTTCCTCCACAGCCTTTCAGGCCCTGGGAGCAGGCTGCCCGATCCTGGTACCGGCTCGTTCGGATTATTTCAGGCCCTTACAAAACGAGCTTGTACATTATAGCGATATTTCTGATCTTAACAATAAGCTGATTGAATTGCTTGGCAATGAAACGATGAGAAGGGAAGTTGATGATGAGGCCCAGGGATTTCTTGCTATGAATTCTGCTGACATCATTGCCAAGCGATTTGTTGATTTTTTCATAGAACTTGGAAGACCGGGCTAGGTGATCATGAATCAATATGATTTTCCGATATGTAGGCAATTCTCAGAAGTACAAAGCATCAAATATTTGTCCGGCCACCTCGAGGGATCTCCTTATTATGGAGCAGCCGACAGACTTATCTGTCTGGCACTTAACCGGTTGAGGGAGGAATTATGCTGAAACGATTTATAAAAAATCCCATTTTAAAGCCGAAGAGGGAGCATGAGTGGGAATCCAAGCTCGTCTTCAATCCAGCCGCAGTCTATCACAATGGATTGATACATCTACTTTACCGGGCGGTTGGCGAGGATAACATTTCCAGGATCGGCTATGCGGTCAGCGCGGATGGTTTTGAGTTTTTCCGGGTGGACAGGCCTGTCTTCACGCCGAGAGGCCTTATGGAGAGCAAGGGCTGTGAAGATCCGCGTATTGTTTTCCTCGAGGATCGGTTCTATATGACCTATACCAGTTATTCCCCAAAAGGGGTGCGAGTATCTCTTGCCTCGTCCTCCAACTTTATCGAATGGAAAAGACATGGGGTCATAATACACGACACGGATAACAAGGATGCCGTTTTATTACCCGAGAGGGTGGGCGGACGTTACGTCATGTTCCACCGGCCCATGACCCCTCCTCGAAGTATCTGGATTGCCTATTCAGAGGATCTGATCAATTGGTGCGATTCCAGGAAGATCATGGAACCTATTGAAGGGAGGTGGGACGGAGTCGGGATTGGCTCCTCATGCCCGCCCGTTAAGATCGAAAAGGGGTGGCTGTTGATCTACCATGGTATCGACGCTGATGGAGTTTACAGACTTGGTGTTGCTCTCTTCGATCTGGAAGATCCTTCTTCCCTTATAACCAGATATCCTGATCCTATACTCAAACCAGAAGAAGATTACGAGCTTCATGGGGAGGTCCGAGAGGTAGTGTTCGCCACCGGTATATGCGAAATTGGGGAGAAATACTACATCTATTATGGCGCAGCAGACCGGGTGATTTGTGGCGCAACCATTGAGAAAGCTGCCCTCTTGAAACTGGTGGATACAGGTTAGTTCGCTTCGCTTACCCTTGGAAAATTGGAATCAAGCGAAGGGAGGATGTAAAGCAGCATGTCGTATGCTGCGATGGCAACGAAAAAGAGTCTGAGCAGGTTGAAGAAAGGCAATGAGTCTTTGAAATAGAACCGCCTGGTTCCTGAGAGGTTCGAGATTCGATAGTATTCTGTGAGAGGAAAAATACCGACACGGGCGAGAGGATATTGACCGGAATATTCAGAGCACTATCACGGACCATAGCCATTTTGTCGGCGAACAACATTATCTCAGCAAAGATGGGACCATTCGGTATACCGAATAAGGTGATAATGGCAGGGTGAAAGAAACACTGATACACATGAATGGGGCTGACAATGAATTGCAATGTCTTTAGAAGAGGTTTAGCTGTACATCCTCTTTTTTTATTTTTTTTCTGTATTCGGTTTTTAACAGTTCGGTTAATTCCCTTTCTATTCCGGTTAGAAAGGGGCTTTTATTCAGGTGATATTCTCTGCCGAAGAGGAATCGCTTTTTAACATGTGAAAGAAAGAGAAACTTTTCAGCGCGGGTCATTCCCACATAAAAAAGTCGTCTCTCTTCATCAATATTAGACCTCATATTCTCAAAAACAGAATAGGGGAGCAGTTTGTCCTCACAGCCCACGATAAAGACACATTTATACTCAAGCCCTTTGGCAGAGTGGAGGGTCATCAAGGTTACATTTTCAGTATTCGGTTTATATGTATCTACACCAGTACCTAAACTCGCAAAATTTATGAACTCTCCCATATTGTCAGCGAAATTATCCGCTAAATCGAGCAGCTTTTTAAATGAGATTTGATATTTTTCCACCTTGCTGCTGAAGCAGGCATCAATGATTTTTGAAATGGCATTTTTAACCGGTTCAGATTTGATTAAGCTGTCCAGTTTCTCAAGATCGGATGGGACTATTATTTTCCTTGTAATTAAATTGTTCTTTAAAAAATAATTCTGCTGATTCTTGAGAGCTTTCAGTAAGTCAATAACGGAACTTACCGGTTCCTGACTGAAGAATGGAGAATCCCCGATTCTTTGATAGGGGATGGAGTGATCGTTAAATGCTTTAACTAAGGCATCCATCTGTTTAGTGATCCTGCAGAGCACGGCAAAATCGGACAGGCTGTTGATATCTAAAGCTCTATTGCCTTCGCTGATTTGACTGTCCATAGAGAAGAATCTCAAACCCCCCATCATTTTTTCTATAGTTCTCGCCACGTACTCCGCTTCACTTTTTTCAGTACTGTTTTCTACGATATTAATTTTAACTCCCCTGTTCAGACCTTCCAGGAATATCCCCTTCTCCGATGGTTCACTTTGAATAACCTGGCTTGAGGCTTGTAAAATGAGGTCCGAGCAGCGATAGCTTTTCATAAGCCTGTAGACTGCTGCATCAGGATAATCCTCTATAAACCTCTTAATAAATTTTACATCGGCACCGCGAAAGCCATAGATTGCCTGATTCGGATCACCAATCACACAGAGGTTGGAATATTTGTCGGGCATTAGCATTCTAATCAACTGATATTGGGTAAAATTTATATCCTGGTATTCATCGATTAGAATCCATTTGTATCTATTCCTGTAAATAGACAATATGGCAGGATTTTCAGAAAATAGTTTTACAGGAAAGTATATAAGATCATCAAGGTCAAAGGCATTTTGCTTCTCGAGGAATGAGTTGTATTCCTTAAAGATTTCCGCTTCATTTTCTGAAATCAGATTATGTTTCATGTCTGCTATTGCATCCGAGGTGTATTTAAGCTGATTGCGCTCGCAATGAAATTCTTCATCAAGTATCAGATTTTTATCCGCTTCTCCAAGAATTGTAAAATGCTTATTCCTGCCGAACTCCTCACAGTGTTCCCTTAATATTGAGAGCCCGAAGGCATGGAAGGTGGAAACCTTAAGTTTTGAAACAATAGCCTTCTCGTCGAGCAGCACTTTTAATCTCTCCTTCATTTCACCTGCAGCTTTATTGGTAAACGTTACGGCCAATATATTTCCCGGATTTATCCCCCTGTTATGAATGAGATTGGCTATTCTTAATGTAAGAGTCTGTGTTTTTCCGGTACCTGGCCCCGCAATAATTAAAGCGGGTCCGCGGAAATGCTCTGCAGCTTTTTGCTGCTCCGTGTTAAGCTCTGCAAGCAAGGTTGCTTCTGGCTTAAATAAAGACGGCTCTGCTGCTTTCCCCTGGGGTTGAGGCGCTTTCTTACTCAAGATTCTGTATTCTCCCAAATCAAAATTAATCAGCCCTCTGGATTGTTTTTTAGGACTTCTCTCCCGGGTAAGATCCTTAAACAGAAGCTCCTGATGATCGGCTGATTTAATCTCATCTTCATGAAAGACCCTTATCTGTCCATATTCTCCGTCAAAACCTTCCTTTACAAAGACTTCCCTGTTTCTCATTCGTTTTACAGCTTCACTGAGCAGTTCATTTCCAATTGCTTTTATTTCTTCAATAGGCAGGTTAAGCAGCACATTGAATTCTGAACCTGCTTTTTGAAGCAGTGAATTATAGGCCTGCATGATTCTTTTTGATCCCGGTCCCACGCCCATTATTTCGGATAAAATTTCTTTAAGCGGGATAAGCGAATAAAATAGGAGTCTGTTCTTTTTTTCATCGAGTTTATTCTGATCGGCGAGCTGAACCACGCGGCTCATAACCCCAATAGTGACTTTCTTGCCGCATACGGGACAGACAGAATCGTGTTTTAGTGTCTCCACAGGATCCCAGCAAATGCCGCATTTTCTGTGCCCGTCATAGTGATATTTCCCCTCCTGGGGGAAAAATTCTATGGTTCCTAAAAAATGTTCCGGATGTCCTGTTTTTATGGCCTGAGTAATAGCGCCGTAGGTAAGCTCAGTATCAAAGAGATTGGCTTCGCGTCCCAATTTTTCAGGAGAGTGAGCATCGGAATTGGAGATGAGCGTGTATTTGTCTAAAAATCTGCACATCCAGTTCATCGGCGGGTCAGAGGAGAGCCCTGTTTCAACGGCAAATATATGTTCGGCTAAGTCACTGTAACATTCTGAAATAGTGTCGAAACCTGATTTTGCCCCGAGTACGGAAAACCAGGGCGTCCAGATATGCGCCGGCACGAATAGAGCCTGATCAGAGGAGTTAAGCACTATCTCCAAAAGATCTCTAGAGTCCAGTCCCAGAATGGGTCTGCCGTCAGAAGTGATGTTTCCTATTTTGGATAATTCTCTCTGGAGTTTTTCTGCAGTTGTAAAGTCAGGGACAAATATAAGGTTATGAACTTTGCGTACATTACCGTCCTTTTTATAGATATTGCTTATCTCAGCAGTGAGGAGAAATCTTACCTCATTCTCGGATGAAGCAGTGGATTCTATTCCTGTATCAAGCCTGAGGCCGGCTTTTAATTTGAAAAGCCCCTGTTCTGCAGGCTCCAGCTTACTTTTCAGTTCATCGAGCCAGCCCGGATGAGTAAAATCCCCTGTGCCCACAACCTTAATCCCTTTAAGCTTAGCCCAGTAATCCAGATACTCAGGCACGAGCTTTTTACTTGTGGAAATGGAGTAGTGTGAGTGTATGTGAAAGTCAGCGATGAATCTCATAATTTATGAGTATAAGGCTTCTAAAGCCTTCTTTCTATCACCCCATATCATTCGAAGCTCTTAATTCATCAGCAAACAGAGAGATATCAGCCATGTAAGACTGATACAGTTTAGGTGATTTTTTGACGAAATACCGTACAAAAAAATAGTAACATATTCCGATGATCATATATCAAATCACTCAGTTTCACCAATAGAAGTTGAGGAGGTATTATTCAACAATATGGAATTGCCGTTTATAATGCGTGGCAAAGAAGGCAAGTATCTTACTTATGGGAAAACTAACGGAGGCCGGTTTATATTAGTTGTGTGGGCTTTAAAGTATAGAAAGACTAAAATAATTACAGCTAGAGATATGACAATAAAGGAAAAGCAATTTTATAAAAGGAGAAAGATGTGAAAGTGCCTAGATTTAGTAATTTAAAAGAAGAAAGAAAATTTTGGGATAGCCAAGACTCTACCGATTATCTCGATGATTTCGAAGTGGCAGAGGACGTAGTATTTGTACGACCTAAAAAAGAAGTTATATCTTTACGTCTTGATCCTAAAGTTCTAAAAAAATTAAAGGAACTTGCTGATAGAGAGGGCCTCCCACCTACAACTTATGCAAGAATGTTAATCATTAAAGGCATTCGAGAAAGGACTATTTGAAGTCAGTCTTCTCTGGAAATGTCCTGCTGTGAATATAAGATTTTTGAGCGCTTTCTTCTGTATTCTTTTGGAGAAAGATTAGGGTTTGGAATGGTAGGCAAAAAGGAGAACTTTCAGATGGATTGACATGTAAGCATTTTTTGTTTACAATTTGATATGTATAATGTATTCATCAAGAAGAGAATACTTAAGAATGCTAAAAAGATACCTGAATATGTACAGAAGATTTTCTCCAAACTTCTTGATGACTTAAGGGATAAAGGTCCTATTAGGGCTGAATATCCAGGCTTCAGCAAGCTTGAAGCTAACAAGTATCACTGCCATTTGAAATATAAATGGGTTGCTTGCCGGCGTTGTAAAGAAAATTCAATTCTGATTGAGGTGTATTATGCAGGCAGTCGTGAAAATGCCCCATATTAAGATTAATATTGAAGGTGATATACCTGAAAATCTTATCTCTGTCCTTAAAGAAGATTTCGGCGATAATGTGCTTATAACCGAAGATCCGGACGATGAATATATCGATGTATTTGAAACGAAATGGTATAAAAAAATAAAAGAGAAAACCTCCCCGGGAGATTCAATAAAGATCTATAGAGAACTGCACAATATGACCCAGAAAGAATTGGGAGAAAAGCTCGGAGAGATGCCCCGTCAAACTATTTCTAATATGGAGTGTGGTCTCCGATCGATCAGTCTGAAAACAGCCAAGAAACTAGCAGATTTGTTTGATGTGCCGGTTGACCGGTTTGTATAATATTGTGTTGTATATAATTTGCTTCTTTTTAATGTATATCTCATACTTTTTCCCATTCTTTTAACGATATATTTGCCTGTCTTAATATTTCCTTTATCAGACCGACATGAATATCACAGGTATGTGGATTTGGAATCCTAGTTTGAGCTCATCCTTCTGCATGAACTGATGCCTGCCACCGCTAAAGGGACCGATAAATCCCAAGTCTTTTAGTTTTCTAATAAGCTCTCTCCTTGATAACGTCGTTCCCACAATTAAACCGTTATCATTTTAATATTAATATCAATCCCCTCGATCAACGGTATTTTTTCATGATCTCGTGTCTTTAATAGTATCCATTCTTCAAGCACTTCGATAAGTTCATTTCGACATTCGTAGGTAGTTTTTCCATTAGACCAGACACCCGGATAGCCAGGGATTTCAGCAAACCACGTACCATTCTCCAATATTTTGTATTTAGCCTTTTTCACAGCGGATTCGATATATCTAAGTAACATTGAACTTTCCTCTGAAAAAAGGATATATATTGTCATCATTGCTGTCAATCGTAAGAAAATGTCCAACATGTTCCAAGGACAATCTTAATTCCGTTAATGACAGGGTGTATTCATATGTCAATTGCAGTATCCAATCGATCAGTCTGAAAACGGTCAAGCAACTAGCAGAGTTGTTTGAAGTGCTGTTTGATAAGTTTGTATTAGATTGATGGATTTTGTTAGATTTTGTAGCTGTAATTCAAAGACGCGGGAGCTGGGGAAGGCAATCGAAATGTGCATCGCGGGAGTAGAGAAATAGATTATGTTGGGAAATCAATGCTGCAATCCATATGTCATTGGTTGGAATAGGAGTGCCTTGCTCTCGAAGCTGACTTCGTGAGAAAAATGCGGGCATAATGGTGAGTTGTTTCCTCATCAGCCAACAGTACTCTAACACGTGGTCGATTCAAGAACAGGTTAAGATATTCTCATTTTTTTGCATAATAGATCCGCACAGGAAACCGGCACGAAGTTCAGCCAAAGTAATAAAAGGTATATAGATCTGCTCAACAGTTCGAATCTGTTCAACAACATGCGGTACATTTTCGTAGTATATCTTTTCATTCGATAGCCCAAGACCGCGCATCAGGACCTCTATGGTGATCTTATTCAAGCTCTTTCCTTCCCTCTTCGCTTTTTCTCGTAGAGAAGCATTCAAGCGGGCTGGTACGCCTCTTATTGTGTATTGTAAAGTTTGATTCATTTTCATGCATACATTATAAGCGTCCTATGCCTGCAATGCCAAGGGTTAAAGCCATAATTAAAATTAACGATTCTTGCCGATTTGAGAGGGCAGTTGATACTCTTAGGATACAAGCTGTTTTGTAATACCATATCATTCGTGTTACCCTATTAGATGAGGAGTGCTCGATGAAGAAGGGTAAAACATTTGATGATATATTTAATGAGGTTGCGTTAAAAAAATTCGGAGTTGCAAAGCACGATATTAAAGGAAGATACACCCATTTTAATGAAATCATGACTGAAACGATGAGAATATTTATGAAAAGGCTGAAAGCAAAGATAAGGAGAACAACAATGAAAAGAGCGGATAAAGATTAGAAAAAGGAATAGAGCTTGTCAATTCATAATTTTTCCTGGGTAATAGCTGGTAAATTGGCGGGCTCGGCATTCCCTGGCGGTATGCACAGTAATAGAGTGGAATATATAATCTTCGATTTAGAGGAATACTATAAAAAAGGAGTGAGATGTCTTGTTTCACTGGAAAGGTTGAACAGGTCTATTGGTTTTTTGTGCGAAAAAACAGGATTAATATGGATCTATTTCCCTATTGATAAATTTGATATCCCACACGATATAGATAATTTCAGCAGGCTTGTAGATAGCTTAATAGATCATATGGAAAATGAGAGGCCTGTCTGCGTTCACTGCTATGCAGGAATTGGAAGAACAGGGCTGTTGCTTTCATGTATTATTGGCAAGTATTTATCCCTTGATGCAGGAACTGCAATCAAAATAGTACGAAAATCCAGGACGGCGCTTGATACCGACGAGCAGGAACGGTTTGTCTATGACTTTTTGAATCGAGGTGAGTAATTCAGGAACAAAGAATTAGGTTGAAAGATAACTTGAGAAGAGCGCCTTTGTTTCGGTGAGAATATCTGAGTTAAAATCCAGGTATTTATCATGGTAGTATTCAAGCACAACTATACCCTGGTAGCTTTTAAGGATTTTGAGTACATCTTTAAATTGTATAACTCCCCATCCCGGCGGCAGGTTAAGGTCTCCCCTGCCGAGGATTAGCCGGTTGGTATAGCTTGAGACCTGGTAGAGATCAAAACTCTTAAGCCTCATTTTTTCAAAGCGTCCGAAGTTATCGCTTAAATGAATATGACCCACATAAGTCGCAGCGTTCCTGATACTCTCAAGAAAGCTTTCCCCAAAGTAATTTTCAGAGAGAAAAGCATGACCTATGTCCAATACCAGGGTTAAGTCAGGCTCATTCATCCCCCTTATGAAATCCACAACTTTTGAAAGTTTTTCGATCTCGATATTCTCTATCCCGATTTTAAGATTCCACTTTTTGGCATATTCAAGCCCCTCAAGGATCGCTTTCCGGAAAAGGGCCTCAATAGCCGGATCATTGCTTTCCTTCTCAAAATGACAGACCAGCAATTCTGCTCCAATAATGCCTGCAAACTCGATACCTGACTTGAATGAGTTAAGTTGAAATTCTCTATCCTCTTTATCTCTTAAATCAACTCTATTATGAATATGGGCAGTACGCTTAAAGCTGTAGCATTCAAGAAGCTTAAGGAGCTTATCTATTCTCTTCGGGATAATTTTCCCCCCACTAATTGTATCTACCACATCTGCTGAAATCTCTAAGTAATCGAAACCAGCCTCTTTAAGATAGACAAGCTGCTCTTCGAGTTTCTGGTAATTTCCATCAGTTCTGCGTGTATTTATACCAAAGCCCTTTATCTTCATTCTATATTTAAGCCTTTCTTATTTAATCCCACCGCCGAGAACCCCTTTGGTGAGTCCCTTTTGGACAAATCCATACATCATGATGGTGGGAAGCATGTAGAAAATAGAGACAGTAGAGAGGAAGTTGTAATCTACAGACTCCTGGGAAGAGATCAGGCTGTAGAGGAAGACAGAAAGAGTCCATTTGGATTGGTCAAAGATAAAGGTGTATACAAAAATGAAGTCACTCCATCCCCCGATAAAGGCCATTATTCCTACTGCAAATAACCCCGGCTTTACCAGTGGAATCATTATTTTCCTCCATAGAGTAAATAAAGAACAACCGTCAATCTTAGCTGACTCTTCTATTTCCAGGGGGATATTATCAAAGAAACCCTTGATTATCCAGGTACCCATGACCAGTTCCATAGCAGTTCTGGCCAGAATTACAGAGAGAAAGCTATTTAAAAGCCTTAAGTAGAAAAGTACAAAATATGTGGCAATCAGGAGTATCAGGAGGGGAAAGGCTTTCATGATAAGCAGGGAACTCAGCAGCAGGTCTTTACCCTTGAACTTCAATCTGGAAATTGCATAACCGGCCAGTCCGCATACGAAAAGATTGAGGATCATGACCCCACAAGCAACAATCAGGGTATTTCCGATAATAGGAAAAACAGATTCAGGCATTCCCGAGGCTGCCGGTAACCTGCTGAAGAGCTGAAACCAGCTTCTCAAGCTCAATTGATCCGGGAAAAGGGAGTATAGGGGTTTTCCATTTATGGAGTTGAATAATAACCAGACATAGAGTAGTAAGAGAGGAACGCTCAAAAGTGAAAGAAAGCTGATAGAAACAGTTTTTTTCCATTTTGCAGCAACCATCATTTTTTAAGCCTCCTTTTTAAGGCCCAGAAGCTTTCTGAAGGTTAGGATAATAATCATGCTAAGCAGAATGAGTACTAAGGCTAAAGCCGACCCATAGCCGAGCTCCATATTCTGAAAGGCTTTACTGTAGGTATAAAGAGCAAGAGGTGTCGAGGCATAGAAAGGCCCGCCTCCGGTAATCATAAGGATGTATTGAAATGTAGTGAGAAAACTTAAGGTATGCCAGATTGTCAGAAAGGAAAGAGGCCACCAGATCAGTGGGATTTTAATTCTTATAGTTATCCTCCATCCTTTAGCACCGTCTATTCTGGCTGCCTCAATTATCTCAGCAGGAATATTGCCCAGTGCTGCCGAGAGAATCGTCATGGTGTAGGGAATTCCTAAAACCCCATTAGCCAGGATAACGATGAGCATGGGGTATAAGCTCATCCAGCTCTTTTCCGGAATGTTAAGATGTTGCAGGATCATGTTGAGCAGGCCGAATTTTGTAGGATCAAAGGCCCAGATCCACAAGAATGCCCATACCACAGGTGGTGTAGCGCGCGGTAAAAACCATATCAACCTGAAAAAACCGCCTGCTCTATTTCCTAAAGAGGTTGTGGCATTGGCCAGTAAAAGCCCACCCACAATAGTTATGACTAAAGCGCCCCCCAGATACAAGAGGGTATTAAGGAGGATCCTGCTCATAACAGGATCCTCCATAGAAAACATCCTGGTGAAGTTTTTAAGCCCTACAAAGTCCCCCCTAAGACTCCTCCCCATGTCTGTCACTGAGATATAAATCGTAGATAGAACAGGTATGATATAGAACAGTAGAATGAGCAGAATAAGAGGGAGGAGGAACAGATAGGGGACTATCCTTTTCATCGAATAATCACTCCCGGGATATCTGATTTTGCTTTGGCAATCATGAACTCAACAGCCTTATCAACAGTCAACCGTCCGGTCTCAATTCCCGACATCGCCTCGAAGATCATGCTTTTATATGCGCCAAGAGCCGGATGCTTGGGGAATGCCCGGGCATACTTCATGATCTCAATTACCTTTGTAAGATATTCTTGAGCTTTGAAATCAGGCTGGTCAGCAACTGCTTTTCTGGTCGGTCCCCGGAATGTGGTAATTGAGTGCCGTGCAAGAAGATCAGGGCTGACAGCCTTTGCAATCAAATCAAAGCAGAGATCGGGATTCTTAGTTTTGGAAACAATAGTATAGGCATGGACTTTGACCGGTGTGACCGGACCCTTAATTCCCGGAAAAGGAGCGATTCCCATATTTTTCTGAAGATATCCTTCAGAAAGTGTTCCAAGCTCAGCATGGTAGGCCTTCTGCTGATATTCCTTCCACTGACCCGAGTGACCGCCGATCCAGAAAAGGGTTCTCCCTTCAACCGAATATTTATGGATTACCTTCCAATCCCAGGAGCCCATATCTGCAGGAAGAAGACCCTCATCCACCAGCATCTTATGGAACTCAAAATCTTTTCTCAAAGCTTCTGTATCAATGACCATGTTTCCGGTGGCTTTATCTACAAACTCCCCGCCGAACATCATCACCGAATTGAACCAGTAATCACCAGCACCCTTTCTGTGGGTAAAGCCCCACTCTACAAGGCCAGCCTTTTTGGCTTTTTTGGCCAGCTCTACCAGTTTGTCCAGGGTGAACTCCTTATTTTCAGGTGAGAAGGTTCTCTCGATCTCCGCATCACTCATCCCAAGCTTTTTTAACACATCCTTTCTGTAGTAAAGGCAATTAACCACACCTTCTATAGGGATGCCGTAGATCTTGCCCTTCCAGGACACTGCGTCCCAGAGCCCGGGCAGAAAATCCCTGTAATTATCCTGCCAGCCGCTTGCCTTCACGTAAGAGTCAAGTGGTAGGATCATCCCTTCCTCCGCATATTCAGGGATGATATCCTGGTCTTCGCTCAGGATATCAGATGCTGCCCCTGAACTAAAGGCAAGGGAGAAACTCGTTCGGTAGGGGCCGAATTTCTGGGTTGAGAAGGTTACCTCAAACTCAAGATCAAGTCCTTCAGCCTTCAACTGCTCTGCCGCTGTCTCCAGATTCTTGGCTCTGGTAACCGGTACAGGGCCCGGCCCTATAGTCATGGCCTTAATTGCGACAGGGCCTTTTTTTACCTCTTCCTGCTCACCCGCTGCAAAAAGGATAAGACCAGAAAGCAGGAAGATTACCAGGGTACAAAAGAGTTTTTTCATACTCTCCTCCTTTGAGATGGTTTGTCACATGAGTCCCGAATAATGATTTCAGGCTCAATTGTGATCTTATTTTTTTCCAGGGTAACACCCTGGATAAGGGCCAGGAGCATCCCGGCCCCGGACTTACCAAAAAGTTCCATGGATTGATTTATAGTTGTCAAAGGCGGTCGGGAATATCGAGCCATCCTGATATTATCAAACCCCATCACAGAAACATCGCCGGGTACAGAAAATCCCAGCTCACGGAGCACCGCTATCACATCAAAGGCTGTAAAATCATTGTAGGTAAAGATGGCTGTGGGAACTTTTTTCTCTTTTACCCAATCCAGGATTATCTTTGCTACGGAATCCTCGAAATGAACCCCCTTGCTTTGGATCCATGAGTCCTCTATAGGTACACCTGAATCTTTCAGGGCCTTCTTGAATCCCTCAAACCTGTCTTTTGTTGATTGATGTGTTAATCTTCCCGTGAAGCAGGCGATTTCCCTGTGGTCCAGATCAATGAGGAATTTGGCTGCCATATATCCACCCTTATAGTTGTTAAAGCAGACATAGGGGGCTTTAATCCGGGTGTTCCTGTGGTTTATCAGAACAAACGGCTGCTCATTCTGGAAAATATCAACGAAGCTCTGTTCCCCGAATCTGGGAGTGATGGTAATGATTCCATCGGTCTTACCCTTGTGGAAAACACTTTTTATGAGCTTTTCATCCTTTCCATCTGATTTGTATAGAAGGAGCCCGTATTCCTGGCTGCTGATCTCATCCACAATTCCTTCAACGATTTCCACATAGAAGGGTGAGCGAAGATTAGGGACTAATAGACCAACGGTTTTTGTTTTCCCGGAAACAATACTTCTGGCACAGGGGTTAGGCTTGAAATCGAGTTCTTGAATTGCTTTAGATATTTTTTCTTTCGTTTTTTCACTTACATGTGGCTGTTTATTGAGAACTCTTGAGACAGTGGACTTTGAAACGCCTGCCTTTTTAGCAACATCCAATATATTATATTTCATCCTTTTGCTCCAGGACTCATCTAACCCAGGGAATGGTAGAATTTTGCCCTTATATTAAAGCCTCATAATCAAACCATTCCCGGGACCGGTTCCACAATAGTAATCATTATATAAAAAAGAACTTGATTGTCAAGCATAATTGGCTTATAAAAGAGATAAAATTCATGATAAAGACAATATATCTGCTTCTATTTTTCACAGTTCTTTTCTGCCAGTGCTCCACCAATGAGAAACCTGCACGCCCGGCAGGCGGAAAAATTCCACTGCCCAGATATATCTATTCAGGACAGGAGACGGATGCGCCCTGGCGAAAAGAGGCTG
Organism: Spirochaetales bacterium; assembly: GCA_030615505.1. Classification (GTDB taxonomy): domain Bacteria; phylum Spirochaetota; class Spirochaetia; order SZUA-6; family DRHE01; genus JAUWZD01. Next base: position 36,994 of record JAUWZD010000034.1, read on the forward strand.
CCGCACGCATTGAGAAGCACCGAAAGGCTGACCTTATAGTGTCGGTGATCGATGATCAAGGCCGCCTCATACCGGATGCGGAAGTGAAGATTGAGATGCAGCGCCATGCCTTCGGCTTCGGTTCCATGGTGCATGCCTTCGGAATTGTATTGGAAGGTAAAGACTCCCGCACATTAAGGATCGAGGATGCGAGGCGTTACAGGAAGATAATCGAAGAGAATTACAACAAGGTTGTATTCGGGAATGACCTTAAATGGCAGCAGTGGCTGAAGGGCGAGCACGATTCAGGGTCGATATACACGCGCGAGAATGTATGGAAGGCGCTCTCCTGGTTGAAGGAGAGAGATATCCCCGTGCGTGGTCACTGGATTATACATAATGTTTTAGACAGGCTTCCAGTGCCGAGGCAAGATCTCACAACCGCTGATGAACTGCGTAAACAGATAACCAGCCATATACAGGATGAGGTTATGACCATGATGTGAATGGTAAACTGAATTCCCATAGCCTTGGAAACTAGAATTCCCAGGGGGATGGAAAGTTAAATTCCCATGCCAATGGAAAACAAAATTACCAGGGAGAGGGAAAATGAAAATACTTGTCTATTCAAAGAATCTCCTGTTGAATTTAAGAAACAAATTGAACAAGGAGAGGTTAATGGTAAAGAAGACTATGTATCAAAAGATTTGTGCCTTAAAGAGGCAAGGGTTAGGAAAAGCGGAGATAACTTCACGGCTTAACCTGGATATCAAGACTGTCAATAAGTATTACAATATGACAGAAAAAGAGTTCAGGGAATATCAGAAATCACTACTTATTAAAGAAAAGATATTTAACCACTTTGAAGAAGATATCTTAGAAGTCTATGAAAGTAATGATTTCAACAAACTCAACATGTGTGCAGTTTATGACTTTCTGGAAGAAAAACACGGTAAGCTCCCTGGAACAGAAAAGAGCTTAAGGAATTATATCAATTTCCTGATAAGTGCAAGCAAATTGGACTTAAAAAGCAACATAAGGATCTATTCAAAAGTTCCCGAATTGCCTTTTGGAAAGCAAATGCAGGCGGATTTTGGTGAATATACCTGCAGGAGCAGCCTTAAGCTCTATATATTTGCATCAATACTGTCAGCAAGCAGATACAAATACGTTGTTTTTCAGAACAGACCATTTAAAACAATGGATGTTATACTTCATTTTCTTGACTGCTTTGATTATTTTGGCGGTGTTCCGGAAGAACTTGTTATAGATCAGGACAAACTGATGGTCGTAAGCGAGAATAGGGGCGATATCATCCTCACAAAGGATTTTAGATATTTTGTTGAGGAAATGGACATCAAGCTGTACGTATGCAGAAAAGCAGACCCTGAAAGCAAAGGTAAGGTAGAAAACCTGGTTGGTTATGCTAAAAACAATTTTTGTGCTACCAGGGATTTTACTGACACCGAAACCGCTAATACCAGTGTGTTGGAATGGCTTAAAAGAAGGGCAAACGGAAAGATATCCCAGGCAACAAAACAAGTTCCAGCCATTGTTATTGATGAGGAGAGAAAGCATTTAAGAGAGATAAGGAACTCAATATTCAGAAAAGACTCTCTTGCAGATCGGGAAGAAAGAACAGTTGATGATAAATGTTATCTATCTTTAAGTTCCTGCTCCTATATGCTTCCTCTCAAGTATAGGAATAAAAAGGTTGAAATATATGCAACTAAGCAGAAACTGTTTGTTTTTGACATATTAACAGGCAAAGAAATTGTTGAGTATGATATATCCCTGATTCCCGGAAAGAAAATATCAAAACGGGAATTCAAGAGGGACAAAGAGAAAACGGCAACAGAATTAAAACAAGGTGTTGTTAATCTTTTTGGTCTTGAAAATTGGAAGACCTTTGTAAGCACGAATTTTAAGGTCTTTCCGCGATATGTCAGGGATCAATGTATTGATGCAAAAAAGCATTTCTCCAGGGGGGATATTGATGAAATTATTCTGGATAAGGCATTAGAGTTCTGTATTGAGAATAAAACCCCTTCTTTTGCCAATCTGAACGACACCTATAAGTATTACAAACGCATGCATGAAGAAAGCATTAAAGAGATTGATGTTAATGAAAGGATCAAAGATTTTTACGGTACAGAACATAAAACCAAAAAGCAAATCAACGTAAAACGAAGAAATTACACAATCTATAAATCAATATTGAAAAATAGGAGGGCAGGTTAATATGAAAGCATACGAACAAACCCTGAATTTATTAACAAGCCTTAACTTAAAGGGAATACTTAGAAGGATAGATGAAATAGTATCTGATGCAGAGATCAGGAAGGACTCTTATGTAAGCTTTTTAAACAATATATTCCAGGCAGAGATTGAAGAAAGGGCTAGAAGAAGATTTGAAAGAAATATGAGCGCTGCTCATTTTCCTGTGATCAGAAAGATAGATAGTTTTGATTTTGGAAGAATAAAAGGCATATGTAAATCAGAAGCTGTAAACCTTCTTGATTGCAGATGGATCGACAAGAATGAGAACCTGTTGTTTTTTGGGCCGCCTGGTATAGGAAAAACACACCTTTCTATCGCATTTGGTGTGACTGCCGTTGAAAAAGGCTATACTGTTTGTTTTGAAAGAATAACCAATCTTTTCAGGCTCTTAAAAACAGCAGAAATTCAAAGGACATCTGAATACCGGCTTCGAAGAATAATGAAATCTAATGTTGTGATTATTGATGAGATAGGTTATACGCCCATAGAAAAAAGGGAAGCCAACCTATTCTTCAATATATTGAGTGAATTATATGAAAAATCATCAATCATTATCACTTCTAATAAAGGTTTTGATGATTGGGCAGAAATGATGGGAGATGACGTAATGACTACAGCGTTGCTGGACAGGTTGTTGCATCATGCCAGAATATATAACCTTGATGGCGAATCCTATCGCTTAAAAGAAAAAATTAAAGATGAGGAGGTTTAATGCCATTATCATTTCTTTGGATAGGCGATTAGAAATGATATTTTTGCTTTCCTCGTGACTGGGAAAACCATTTTCCGAAGGACTGGGATTTTCACTTTCCGCGGCACTGGGAAAATCGCTTTCCGAAGGACTGGGATTTTCGGTTTCCCCTGTACAGGGGAAACCACGTTCCTAGCCACTGGGAATTCCCCTTTCCATTTACACATGAAGGGGCACCTCATAGAGTGGGACGCCATAAACCATCTCGTGGGCTGGGGAAAGCGAACCCACGAGGTAGTAGGGCGGGAAAGCTATGTTGAGTTCCTTAAGCTCATAAAGTCGATTGATCCTCAAGCTAAGCTCTACGTTAACGAGGGGGCGATCCTGCCCGGCGGCAGTAATGAAGAACGTACACGCCGCAATGATTACTACGACTGGATTCGGTATCTGCTGGCAAAAGGCGCGCCCCTGCAGGGCATCGGGTTCATGGGGCACTTTAACAGGGCGTCCATGACTCCCCCTGAAACACTTTATCGAATCTACGAGCGCTTCGCATCCTTCGGTCTGGAAATGCAGGTGACGGAATTCGATATAAATAATGTGCCGGAGGAACTGCAGGCCGACTATCTTAGAGACTTCATGATCATCACCTTCAGCCACCCACAAGTAGTAGGCATAATAATGTGGGGCTTCTGGGAAGGCGCGCACTGGAAGCCGGCAGCCGCACTCTACAGAAAGGACTGGTCGATCAAGCCCGCAGGTGAGGCGTGGTGGGATTTAGTCTTCAGGGAATGGGGGACTCATGTAGAAGGCAGAACCGGTGCTGACGGGACCTTTACCGTTCGGGGGTTCCTTGGAGCTTATAAGGTCACGGTGAGCTCAGCAGGCCGTACAGAAACCGTGGAAACAGACCTTCCTGTGGAGGGCCGCCGTATATCCGTCAGGCTGGATAAGCCCGAAAGCTGATCTGCACATTTTTCACCTTCATAAAGACTCTTTTAAACCAACTGTGCCATTAGGAACATGTTCTTACAGCTAATGTGCCAAAAAGCACACTATCTGAACTCTTTATCCGCATTTTATAAAATCTTTTAATAATCCCCAAATAGATAATTACTTATAACCAAAGTAATTATAAAATTTACAGGCAATATCAATAATTGGCACAGAAAATGCTTAAGCTTTTATAAGCCTGTGCTTCTGCAGATTTTTTTACCAGACATTTAATTCGGTTTAAAAAAGAGAGGAGGTGAGATTATGTAGAAATAGATAATCTGTTTTAAGCGCCAATCAAATTTAAAAAAAAGGAAGGAGAACACATGAAAAAGCTAATTTTAATTATTGCCATCTTTGCATTGGCTGCGGCTTTCGTTTTTGCCGGAGTCCAGAAGGAAGAAGCGGCGGAGGAACCTTCAGCTAAAATGAGCGTTATGCTGTATTCCTCAATGCAGGAGGCTCAATTAGCAGTTATAAGAGAAGGTTTCATAAAGAAATATCCAAATATTAGTATGGATTATTACCGGGGCGGTACTGGAAAAGTATTGACGAAACTTGCAGCAGAGGAACAGGCAGGCAGTATAATGGCCGATATGTTCTGGATTGCAGATCCCAGCCGGTATCTTGAATATAAGGAAAGAGATCTACTGTTGCCCTACGTTTCTCCTGAAGCAAAAACGATTCCTGATGAATTAAAGGATAAAGACAATTGTTTTTGTGCTGCAAGGGCTATTATTTTTACTATTATTTGGAATAAAGATGCTGTAAAAGGTGATGACATTCCTAAAGATTGGGATGATCTTCTTAATCCGAAGTTTAAAGGTTATGTAGCGATGCCGGATCCAACCTTTTCAGGTTCAACTCTATTTACCGTGGCTGCTTTTACAGAAAATCCGGAGTATGGATGGGATTTTTTTAAAAAATTAAAAGAAAATGGTATGAGAGTAGAGAAGGGGTCAAGCGCTCCAATTAACAAGACCAGCGCTGGAGAATACGACGTTTGTATCGGTTGTGATTATATTGTAAGAGACAAGGCAAGCAGAGGCGCTAATCTAGCTTATGTATATCCCCCAAAGGTACCTTTCATAGGCAGTCCAATTGCTATTCTTAAACCCAGTAAAAACGTTGAAGCAGCGAAAAAATTATACGATTATATCCTCTCTTTAGAAGGACAGCAGGTTCTTATAGATGCACATGTAGTTCCGGTCAGACCTGAACTTAGTTTAGAAGGCGCTCTTAATATTAAAGACGCTGTCGAAAGAGCTATGCCTATTAATATAGAGCGGCTAAAAAATGAAAGAGAAGATCTAATAGATAAGTATAACGACATAATGAAGAAAGAGTAAACAGCATTGTAGCCTTCTTAATCAGGAAAGGGCTTTTAATAAGCCCTTTCCTTAATTTATTTTTATTATCTTTTTTTAATAATAAAGCAAATTGTGCAGGGGTTAATATATGGCAGAAGTTAAATTGGAAAATGTTACCAAAAGGTATGGTAATCAAACTGTAATACAAGATTTTTCACTTTCAGTTAAAGACGGTGAATGTTTCACCATTTTAGGCCCCTCTCCATGCGGAAAAACGACCATACTAAGAGCAATATGTGGTTTTATAAAATTGGATGAGGGAGAAATATATATAGAGCCTACGCATAAACCAAAAATCTATAGATAGGCCTGAATGTTTATACGGCACACAACATCGGCATTCCCATAATAGCCCATTATAACGCAATATTATACAAATAGAGATATATTCATACAATATCCTTTTATTTGATGCATAGGCTTTATTGTAGTTACTTTGTAAAACAATCCTGAAATATGGCTCAAACCCTGTTATAAGGGCAAATCAC